>JAAXHX010000143.1 GCA_012270635.1 Dehalococcoidia bacterium
TTCCGGCTCGGGGGGCGGAATGACGATAAGAAGAGGGGAGGGGCGGAATGACGGGGGTGTGGGAGGGGTCAATAGGAGACGCTGGAGAGGTGGTTGGCGCCGGTGACGTTGGTGGAGCCGAGGAGGTAGCGGAGGGAGAGGGACATCGGGCCTCTGGCGTCGGTCTCCGGGGCGCCGAGTGCCGCGCCGCCCAGGACTCTTTCGATGCGGGGCAGCTCGATCTCCTCCTCGTAGTTTCCGGCGCAGACCACAGCGTCGGCCTCCGGGGGGAAGTAGGTGATCCCGGTGTCGCCGGGGTGCTTGGACATCTCCGAGTTCACGACCGTCGTCATGATGCCCGCCTTCTCCGCCTTGGCGGCGAGCATCATGGTGTCGACGCCCGGGTTGCCGGAACCCGACCACGTGAGAATGAGACCCTCGGCGCCGAGCATGCGCAGAAGCTTCAAAGAGAAGTCGGTGGTGCGGTCCTTGTCCTCCTGGCTCAGGACCTGGGCCCGCTGCAGGAGGACGCCGGCAAAGTCGATCTCCTGGTTGTGCAATGGGTAGAGTATTTTCACAACAGGGTGGTTTTGAAAATAGTAAGTGGTCTCTCTGCCGCAGGCCGGGGGGTTGTAGGGGTTGAACACCGCTCCATCGAACAGCTCGTTGGGGTGAAGGAGGGTCGGTTGCCAGCCGAGCATTTCACCGTAGACCCGATGAAGGACGATCTGGCAGGCAAAGACAACCTTGGGCAGGTGAGCGCCCGTTCTACTGAGCTCGTAGATATCGATCTTGTCGGCGCTCGTGCCACTGGCGTTCTTGGACAGGTATTCGGCCACCCTGAACCCCGCCATCCGAGCAGCGTGGTTGTAGTCCTGCACGTGTCCCGCCCCAAAGGCATGGCTGTTAAGGGCTGCCGAGTCCCGGGTGTCGGTCTGCTCCAGGAGGCGCGGCTTCAGGTGCAGAACTAGGACGTGATTGTCCCGAAAGAGGTTGTACCGGGATGCGGGGCCGGTCATGTCCATTATGGAATCGCGCCAGTAGAGGGGCTCATCGGTCATGGGCTCGCTGCAGATTGCGATCACGGGATTCGTCAGCCGGTCCGTACGCCCGGAGCCCACGCCGACCGGCGGTCCAAGCAAACCCGGGAATGCCAACCCCGGCCCCGAGGGTTTGTGCCGGGGCTCCACCACGTCCAGAACGTTGATTATCCGGGTATCGTCACCCGGACGCACCAGGTGGAGGTCCACGTCCCGGAAATGCCCGTCCTCCGAGACGAGATCAACGATTGCCTGCCGGTCGACATGCAGAGTGTGGCCCGAGAGACGGGTCTCGGGGGAGAACCGCACATCGTCTACTTCGAAGGTCTGGACTTCCAGCTTCAAGGGGCCGACCGCCAATAAAAGGGCCTGATGAGCGAGTTGGTAAGCATAGCCTAGAAACCGACACCCGCCAGGCGATTGTACCCCGCGGGGTTCACGGACCCGTAGATGAACCGGAGGGGAAGGGACAGGGGACCCGAGGCGTCGATGGGGCGTACGGCCAGGCGGGCGCCGCCCAGCACTTTGTCCGGGGGCTGCATGTCGACGTTCATCTCGTAGTTGCCGGTGCTGACTATGGCGTCGGCCTCCTCCACGTAGTGTACGAAACCGGGGTCGTCGGGGGTGAGGGCCATCTCGGGGCTGAGGACGGCGGTGAGGATCCCGGCGCGTTCGAATTTCCGGCACATCATCATCACGTCCACGCCCGACTGCCCGTCCCCGATCCAGGTCAGCACTGCGCCGTCGGCGTGGGCCATCCGCAGCAGCTTGGCAGCGTAGCCACCGATACGGTCCTTCTCCTCGACGCTCAGGGGGCCGTAGAACCAGAGGAGCGCCCCGGCGAAGTTGAGGTCCGTTCCGTGGCGGGCATACAGCTGCCGGACTACCGGGCTGTTCTGGTAGAAGTAGGTGCAGTCCCGGGAGCCGGCCGGGCCCATGAAACTGCTGAAAACCGCCCCGTCAAGAATCTCGTTGGGGTGGACGAAGGTGGGCTGCCAGCCCATCCTCTCAGCGTAGAGCCAACGGTCGCGGTGAAGCTGGCAGACATAGAAGACGCGGGGGAGGGCATCGCTCACAGGCCCGAGCTCCAGGGTCTCAACCGACGCGGGTGCGGAGGCCCTAGCGGCGGAGGCCAGGTGGTCGGCAATTTTGAATCCCCCCCGGCGGGCTGCGAAGTTGTAGGCCCGGGCATAGTCGGAGCCGTCGATGACGTCGAGTCTCTCCTGCCGGCCAAGCTCCTCCGCGTCGAACCGCGTCTTCCCCACGATGCGGACGACGAGATTGAGAGTCCTGGAGAAGGGGGTGAACTGCGCGCCCTCGCCCCACATGTCTATGACGCTGTCCCGCCAGTGCACGGCCTCGCCGGGGGCCGGCTCTCCAACGGTGATGACGGCCATGCCGTCGAGGACGTGGTCCAAGCCTTCGCCCGTCGTGACGGGTGGGCCGATCATGCCAGGGAACACCGTACCGGCGCCCGACGCCTTGTGCCGGGGCTCCACCGCATCCAGCACGTTGATTATTCGGGTCCTGTCTCCCGGCCTGGCAACGTCAACCTCCACGTCCACGAAGGGGCCCGAGCCGGTGACTATCTCCCGAATCTCGTCCCGGGACACGTGGAGGACGCCATCGGAGAAGCAGGTCGAGTCGGAGAGGCGGATATCGCGGACGGGGTGGTGGGCAAGCTCCAGGCGAGTCATGGACCGGGGCGGTTAGTACTGGACTCCGGTCAGCTTCCAGTCCCCCAGCGGGCTGGAAGCGCCGTACAGGTGCCTGATGGTCAAGGGAAGCTCGCCGTGAGCATCCAGGTCGGTCAGGTGAACGGTCGTGCCCCCGATGACTTTCGGGGTGGGGGGTAGGGTTACGGTGTCTTCGTAGTTGCCCACACTGACCACCGCGTCGGCCTCGGGGACGAAGTGGACGAAGCCGGGGTCCGACGAGCCGGCGGCCATCTCCGGGTACATCAAGGTCGTGCGTATGCCCAGCTGTTCGCACTTCCGACACAGGAGCATGGGGTCGATGCCCGGGTGCCCGCCCCCGATGAAGGAGATGACCGCGCCGTCGGCCTCCATGAGATGCAGCAGCTTGGCCCCGAAGCTGGTGATGCGCTCCTTCTCCTCCATGCGTTCGCTGCCGATGGGATACAGCATCACACCGCCGAAATCGATCTCCTTGCCGTGCCGGGCGTACATGTCGGAGATGACCCTGTGGTTCTGGTAGAAATAGGTGGCCTCCCGGATGCTGGCCGGGCCGTTGAAGGTGCGGTAGATGACGCCTTCACCGTATTCGTTGGGGTGCAGGAGCGTGGGCTGCCAGCCCATGATCTCGCCGTAGAGGTACTGGGTAGCTTCCTGGCTGGCGTAGAAGACCTTGGGCAGGCCCGGGTCGACGGGGCCGAGCTCAAGCACGTCCACCGAGTCGGGCTGCATGTCGGCGGTGAGGCTGGCGAGCCAGCTGGCCACCCTGAACCCCGCCTTGCGCACGGCCTTGTTGTACCTTCCCGCATGCCCCGACCCCATTATCGTGTTGTCCTGCTTCGTTTCGGGCCCCTCGACGGGGCGAGCCTTCAACTCGAGGACGAGGTTGGCTGTGCGGGAGAAGGGGGTGTACTCGGCGCCGGGTCCGAACATGTCGATTATCGCTTCACGCCAGTAGACCGGCTCGCCCGGCACGGCCTCACCGGCAGTGACTACCGTGGCCCCGTTCAGGCGATGGGTTCGGCCCTCTCCCACGGGAAGAGGAGGGCCCAGGACACCGGGGAAGACCTGCCCCGACCCCGACACCTTGTGTCTCGGTTCCACCACGTCCAGGGCGTGCAGCACGCGCACCTCGTCTCCCTGGTGGATAGCGTGGACCTCAACGTCCTCAAAGAGGCCGTCGGAGAGGACCAGGTCCTTGACGGCGGCGGCATCGACCCGGAGCTCGCCGCCGGAGAGGCGGGTCTCGCCAGCGAGGGTGATGCGGTCTACGTTGAAGGACGCCAGTTCAAGTCGCATGTTGTCCGAGCCTCGGGGATGGGGCGGGGTTGTCAGTCGGGAACGGGGTAATGGAAGCACCCATCCGCCCGGATTGTCAAGACGAGGCCCAAAGACGCCCTCCCGGTGTTACAGTTGTCGGATTATGAGCAGAAGGTCCAGGGTCTACGGCCTGGCGCCGAAGCGGGCGCTGCTGGTTACCGCCATTGTCGGGGCGGTGATCATGGGAGACTCGATGATATATGCGGTGCTGCCCTCCAACGTGTCGGCGTTCGGAGTGTCGGCGGGATTGGTCGGGGTCCTGCTGAGCGCGAACCGGTTCGTGAGGCTGGTGTGCAACCCGCTGGCCGACTGGCTCTTCAGGCGCTGCGGGGTAGAGAAGCCGCTGGCGGTGGCCGTTGTGCTCTCCATCGGCACGACGCTGGCCTACGGCCTGGGGTCCGGATTCGCGATTCTGCTGACATCGCGGCTGCTGTGGGGGCTCTGCTACTCGATCCTGAGGCTCGCGGGGTACGTGTCGGTGCTGGAGGATGGCCGAGAAGGAGACAGGGCTCGCTTGATGGGGCTATTCAGCGGCGGTCAGAGGGGAGGCAGCATCGTCGGGGTCCTGCTTGGCGGTCTCCTATTCGACCTGACGGGGCAGGCCGTGAGCTTCTCGATAGTGGCGGGGCTGGGGCTGATCGCGCTTCCTCTGATAATTGTCCTCGTCAAGGGACCCCCGATCCCCCAGTCCACCCCGATGGACCGGCCTGCTCGCACGCCGGCCCCGGTTGACGCCGGCAACAGGCGCAGGGATGTTGTCTGGGGGTTGCTGCTGGGCAGGAACCCGGGGGAAGGGGATGGAAAAACGACGCCATTGCTGGCGCTCTTCCTGAACTCCTTCGTATTCTACTTCGCCCTGGGAGGCGTTGTGATCTCGACTCTCGGGTTCTTCCTGAGGGACGTGCTGGGAGAGGAAGGCACGACGCTCGGGGGATGGGCAATAGGCTTGGCAACGTTGAACGGGGCCCTGTTGGCCACCAACTGGATTGCCGCCCTCGGGGCGCCGCTGCTGGGCCATGTCGGGGACCGGGTTGGCAGGGAGCGGGTGGTGCTTGCCGCGGGCCCGCTCAGCATCTCCATGCTGATGCTGCTGGCCTTTCCCGGAACCCTGGCCCTGACCCTGCTGTGGCTTCCGGTGGGGTTCATAAGCGCGGCAGCGGCCGGGGCTTCGTCCGATGCGCTGGCCGGCGACCTGGCGGGCAGGAGTCGAAGATCGACGGTGATGAGCAGGTACGCCACGTGGCAGGACCTGGGGTCGGCGCTGGGGCCGCTGATCGGCTACCTGGCGCTGGGGGCAACGTCCCTGACCTGGGTGTATGCAGTCAACGGGTTCCTGATGGGGCTATCCCTGCTGGTGTTCGCCGTCGCATTCCGGGGACGGATATTCACCCTGGGAATCTCTACGGCTCGACGTTCGAGTTGACGCCCCAGGGGGCGTGTGATAGCCTACTACATCGGCTGTCGATATAGTTGTTCCGCCCGCCGGTGCGGTATTTATCCAGCCGAGACTGACAGCGGCGGGCAATTTATCAGCGAGAAGAACCCTTGGCAAACGTCGTACTGGACAGAATCAACGGCCCGCAAGACCTGAAGCGCCTATCCTACCCGGAACTGGACACCCTGGCAGAGGAGGTCCGGGAGACCATCATCCGGGTGGTGAGCAGGAACGGGGGCCACATGGCGTCCAACCTGGGCGTCGTAGAGCTTACCCTGGCCTTGCATCGAGTCCTGGACAGCCCTAAGGATAAGATAGTTTGGGACACGAGCAACCAGTGCTACACGCACAAGCTGGTCACTGGACGCAAGGACGGCTTCGAGGAGATTAGGACGAAGGGCGGGTACTCCGGCTTCGCAGAGATCACGGAGAGCCCGCACGACATATTCGGGGCGGGGCATGCGGGGACCGGTCTCTCGGCGGCGGCGGGCATGGCGGCGGCTCTGACCCTCACCCACCAGGACGGTTACGTTGTCGGAGTGGTGGGGGATGGGGCGCTGACCGCGGGGCTCAGCTACGAAGGGCTGAACAACATAGCCCAGGAGAAGCCCGAGAACCTGATGGTCATCCTGAACGACAACGGGATGTCGATCTCGGAGAACGTCGGGTGGCTCACCAACTGGCGAAACCGGATCACCCTGCACCCCGACTACCGGTCCCTGGTGGAGGGCGGACGCAACCTGGCCAAGGCCCTTCCCCAGGGCGAGCTGGTATGGCGACTGGCCCGGCGCATCAAGACCAGTCTGGAAGGGATCATCATCCCCAACCTGCTGTGGGAAGAGATGGGCTTTCGCTACATAGGCCCCATTGACGGCCACAACATCGAAGAGCTGGAAAACGTCCTGCGGGACGCGATGAAATATCATGACAAGCCACCCCTGGTGCACGTGGTCACCCACAAGGGCCGGGGCCACGAGCCCGCGGAAATGGACCCGATCAAGTTCCATCAACCGAGTTCCCCCATAGGAGCGGGCTCGGGCGCGCCGACCTACTCCAAGGTGTTCGCGGACACGATGGAAAAGATGATGGAGGCCAACCCGGCGGTGGTCGGGATCAGCGCGGCCATGCTGGAGGGCACGGGGCTGAAGCAGGTGGAGAAACGGTTCCCCAAACGGGTCTTCGACGTGGGGGTGGCGGAGCAGCACGCGGTCACGGTGGCCGCCGGAATGGCCCGAGGGGGCCTGAAGCCGGTGGTGGCCATCTATTCCACGTTCCTGCAGAGGGCCTACGACCAGATCCTCCACGACGTATGCCTCCAGGACCTGCCCGTAATAATCGGGGTGGACAGGGCGGGGCTGGTCGGGGAGGACGGCAGGACCCACCAGGGCATCTTCGACATAGCCTTTGCGGGTTCGCTGCCGAACATTGTAATGGCCGCACCGAAGGACGAGGACGAGCTCCAGCACCTCCTCTACACCGCAGTCCAGCACAAGGGCCCGACGGCCCTGCGGTACCCGCGGGGCTCGGGATACGGTGTGCCCCTGGCGTCGGACCTGCGCCTCGTGGAGATAGGCACGGGCGAAGAGCTCAGGGAAGGCAAGGACCTGACCATCATCGCCATCGGCTCGATGGTGTACCCTGCACTGGATGCGGCGGAGACCCTGGCCGCCAAGGGCGTGGAATGCACTGTCCTCAACGCCCGATTCATCAACCCGTTGGACGAAAAGCTGATACTCGACAGCGTCGCCAAGACCGGACGGGCCGTCACCGTGGAAGAGCACATGATAAGTGGCGGCTTCGGGGCCCGGGCTCTGGCGCTGATAGAAAAGATGATGCCCAAGGGTGCGAAGGTCAAGACGCTCGGGGTGCCGGACAGGTTCATCGAGCACGGGGTGAGGTCGGAACTGCTGGAGATGCTGGGGCTCACGGCGGAAGGCATCGCAGGTTCCATAAAAGATGGCTTCCCCGAGCTGTTTTCGAAAGGCTCGAGGCAACGGACAATGGCGAAGACGGGGCGGAACGCCAACCCGTCCCGGTGAGGACTTTCCGGAGACTATGACGCTTCCCGCAGTCTTCGACACCTACAAGGAATCTCTCGACGCAACGCTGAGGTCGGC
>JAAXHX010000144.1 GCA_012270635.1 Dehalococcoidia bacterium
CCGGTCATCTTCTGGGCCTCGTGCAGTTTCTTGCGGTAGGAGACCCCGCCGGAGAAGGAGAGCGGGTCCATGGAGACCAGGGAACGGTTCAGCTCCTTGAATGTTCCTTCGTCGGCAAGGAGCCTGATCCGCTCTCGCGCCGAGATGTTGAAGTGAAACCCGCAGTGGCTGCAGGTCTTGAACTTCTCGTAAGACCGGGACCCTGTCAGGAAAGCGCCGCAGGAGAGGCAGACCCGGGGATCGGGGTCTTCCGCCGGGCCATGATCGCCACTGCCCCTGATAAAGGAACTCAGGAGGTCGACGAGCCTCCGTGTCCTCTGCCTAGTAGTCGTCATCGTCCTCGTCGGGTTTCAACACGGTGCGAGACTTCCCGGGTTCTCCCGCGGACACTATCCCATTCTCCTCCAGCTGGTCAAGGAGGCTGGCGGCCTTCGGGTAGCCGATTCCCAGTCTTCTTTGCAGCAGGGACGCCGAGACGCTCTTATGCCGCATGGCGAGGCCGCGGGCCCTCGTGAACATCGGGTCCTCGTTTTCCTGGATCTCCCGGAGGGTGTCTGACGTGCCGGTCCACAGCGACGGCGTGAAGACCGGCTCTTGAGACTCGGGCTGCTCGTCTCCCGGTTCCGATCCCCGGAGTTCCTCTATCGAAGGAGGTTCGGCGACTCCACCCACCTTCTCGGACCAGAAATGGACTATGCGCTCGACTTCGATGTCGGACAGGTAGACGCCCTGCAATCTCTTGGGCTTGGCCGCATCGGAGGGCAGGTAGAGCATGTCTCCCCGGCCGAGCAGTTTCTCGGCGCCCGGGGAGTCCAGGATGACTCGGGAATCTGTCATGGAGGTTACGGCGAAGCTGATCCGGGTCGGGAAGTTGGCCTTGATCAGCCCCGTGATGACGTCCACCGAGGGCCGCTGGGTGGCGACTATCAGGTGTATCCCCGTGGCCCGGCCCATCTGGGCCAGGCGGGTCAGGGATTGCTCCACGTCGAAGGGGGCCATCACCATCAGGTCAGCCAACTCATCGATGACCACGACGAGGTAGGGCATGCGCTCTTCTTCTGAGACCTTGTCGTTGTACCCGCTGATGTTGCGGGCGCCCGCTCCGGCCATGACCTTGTACCTGCGGTCCATCTCCTCGGTCAGCCACTTGAGGGCGCCCACCACCTTGTCCATGTCCATGATGACGGGTGTCGCTAGGTGGGGCACGGTGCTGAAGGGCACCAGCTCCACACGCTTGGGGTCCACCATGACGAACTGCACGTCCCGGGGAGTGTTGTTCATGAGCAGACAGGAGATGAAGGAGGTTATGCAGACGCTCTTGCCGCTGCCGGTGGAGCCGGCGATGAGAAGGTGGGGCATTGCGGCAAGATCGCCCATGACCATCTGGCCGGCGCTGCCTTTGCCCAGGGCCACGGCGAGCTTGGACTTGCCCAGCATCTTTCGGAACTCGGGGCTGGCGAGGGCCTCCTTGAGACCCACCACCCCCATGGTGACGTTGGGGACCTCAATGCCGACGAGGGCCTTGCCCGGTACGGGGGCCTCGATGCGAATGGTGGGCGCAGCCATAGCGAGGGCCAGGTCCTTGTCCAGCGCAGCGATCTGGTCGACGCGCACTCTCTTCTTGGACACTTCCTCTCGACGCATAACCGGCTTGCCGGTCTCGTCCACCTTGAGCTTCCCTTCCGCGTCCCTCTCCCTCACCTCCCTGTATTTCCTGAACCACCCGGGTTCGACTCCGAACTGGGTGACGGTCGGGCCTGGGTTTATCTGGGTCACCTTGGCATCTATGCCGTGGCTGGCCAGGGCCTCTTCGATTTGCTCGGCGCGACTCTGGTGGTCCGCGGGAAGCGTCTCGACCTCCTCGGCGGTCTCCAGGACGTCGAGGGGCGGGACAGCAGGTCCCGTGTCCTCGACGTGGGGTGCGGAGGCCCCGTTGGTCGGGTGGGGACCGGCAGGCATGGACTCCGCGAACATGGACTCCTGCTTAGGCGGGTCTGCCGCGAAGGGTGGCCCAATGTCCTCAGGCTCCTCGTCGTTATATTCTTCTTCCTGGTCTTCCTCATTCTCCTCCTCAAGGTCGGCTGGTACGACGCTTGCACGAGGGGGAGCGGGCTCAGCCATGACGAGGGATTCGGCGACGGCCGATTCGTAGTTGAACTCTTCGGATGGCGCCGGCTCCTCGGGGGCTTCCGCCCGGGGGCGGACCAAGCCCATTCTCGGCCACATCTCCGACACGTTGAGGCGGGGCGGGCTCACCCGGTTCAAGGACACCACCATGCTTCGAATCTGTCGGGCCTCGTACCAGTCCCGTATCCTGCTAAAGGAGGCGCCCATCAGCCGGAAAATCAGCGCGATGGACCAAACCAGGGACAGCAGGGCTACGAGGGTGGCTTGAAGGGAGAACTTAGGGACGATCAGGTAGCAGGCAAACAGGGCCATGCCGCCAAGGCGCGCTATGCCCCACCTGTCCTGGTCCCCGATTATGGCAACCCCAACTTCTCCACCCATGGTCACGTCCCTGAGGACGCCATACTCATAGCTGAAGAACGCCATGCACCCGAAGGTTATGGCGCCCGCGGTTACCGCTGCCAGCCACCAGTTGAACTTGACCAGCAAGGTCTTGGGGTACCGGACGGCGACTATGAAGGCCAGTACGGCCATCCCTCCGACGGGGCCCATGGCGAGGCCGAAGGTCTTGATGAGGGTTTCCCGGAAGATTACGGCTGGGGGAGCGAGAAGTATTAGTAAGACTATTGCTATAACCAGCCAACGGGCTTCGGGGTTCAACCTCCCTGTGTCCGTCATGTTCAGGTCCCACCCCGTGGGGCCTCTGGCGCGAAGGGCTCTCGTCCTAGCCATAGCCGGTCCTCCTTTCTCCTGTATTCGACGTCCATGTACAAGCGCCTCACCCTTCCACAACTATCGGAAGGATTATCGGGCGGCGTTTGGTCTCTTGGTGATAGTATTTCTTCAGCGCGGACTTGATGCTCGTCTCCAGGTTGGCGCCTGCCCGGGCGCCGTTCAACTGCTCAACGGTTTCTGCTACCACTTTACGGGTGCCCCTTATAAGAGCAGGGGTTTCGGAGGCGTCGGCGAAACCCTGGGTCACGACCTCCGGGTCTCCGTCCATTTTGCCGGTGGCCCTATCCAAACTTAACGTAATTATAACAAACCCGTCCCTGGCGAGCTTCCTGCGGTCCTTGAGGACCTTGCTGTCGGTGGGCCACCGACCACTGCCGTCGAGATACACGGGCCCCGCCGGCACGGGATCGGCCCGCCGGGCCTTCTGCCCCGAAATCTCCAAAACGTCCCCGTTGTCCAAGACGAAGGTGTTGTCGGGGTCCACGCCCATGGTCTGCGCCAGCTTGGCATGAATCACCAGGTGCCGGTGCTCCCCGTGGACGGGCACGAAGAATCGGGGGCGGGTCAATCCCAGCATCAGCTTGAGCTCTTCCTGGCTCGCATGCCCGTGCACGTGGACTTCCCTTAATCGTCCGTAGAGAACGTTGGCGCCCAGCCGGAACAGGTTGTCTATGGTCTTTCCTATGAGGCCCTGGTTGCCGGGTATGGGCGTAGCAGATATGACCACCGTGTCCAGCGCCTCGATCTCGATGTGCTTGTGCTCGCCGTTGGCTATCCTGCTGAGCGCCGAGGACGGTTCCCCCTGGGTGCCCGTCAATACGATGGCAACCCGTCTCGGGGGGAGCTTCCCGGCATCCTCCAGGCTGACGAGCGTACCCTCGGGCACGTCCAGATAGCCAAGCTTTTCCGAAAGATGGACGGTTTCCACCATGCTCCGGCCCTCGACGCACACCTTCCGCCCATTGGCGACCGCCGCATCTATGACCTGCTGGACCCGAGACACCAGCGAAGCAAAGGTGGCCACTATCACCCGGCCCTCGGCTTCGCTCATGATCTGTCTAAGCGTCCCGCCCACCGTCTGCTCGGAGGGCGTGTAGCCGGGAAGCTCTGCGTAGGTCGAGTCGGAAAGGAGCAGCTGCACGCCCTCGTCACCGAGCTGGGCCAGCCGGGAGAGGTCCGCGGGCCTGCCGTCCACGGGCGTATGGTCGAACTTGAAATCGCCGGTGTGGACGACCGTGCCTCCCGGGTATCTGAGCACCAGTCCCGTGGAGTCCGGTATGCTGTGGCAGACCCTGAAACTCTCCACCGTGAAGGCCCCGAGGGCGTAGGGGACGCCGGGCGTGGACACCTCCAGCCGGGCGCTCTTCAGTTTGCCGTAACCCTTCAGCTTGGCCGCAATCAGACCTTCGGCCAGGCGCGGGGCGTAGACCGGGGCATCCAGCCGGTCCAGGACGAAGGGGAGCGCGCCCGTATGGTCTTCGTGCCCGTGGGTGATCGCAATACCCCGGACCCTGGAGGCGTTCTCGGTAAGGTAGGAGATGTCGGGGATGACCAGGTTTATTCCTGGCAGGTCTTCCCCGGGAAACATGACTCCGGCATCTATGACGACGATATCATCGTCATATTCCAATGCCAGCATGTTCTTCCCTATCTCACCTAAACCACCTAGCGGAATTACTTTGAGGGGGGATTTGGACATGGGGCGAATTAAAACATCGACAATTGCTCGGGTCGGGCCTCTTCTTGGGGGACCTGCTCCTCCTGCGCCAACACCCCCGGAATCTTCTTCATATCCTCGATCAAGGTATCCCGTAGTCTCTGCTGATGCAAGGCAGCGGCGGGATGATACATGGCGAAGACCAATCGGCCGTCGATGCTCCTAGCCGTCCCGTGCATCTTGCCTATGGCCTCCCCTGGGAAGAATCGGGCCATTGAATGACGGCCCAACGTGACTATCAGATCGGGGTCAAGGAGATTGATTTGCTCCTCGAGCCACGGCCTGCAGGCCTCCACCTCCTCGGGCAGAGGGTCACGATTCCCGGGAGGGCGGCACTTGATTATGTTGGTTATGTAGACGTCCTGCCGTTCCATATCTATAGCGGCCAACAACTCTTCCAGGAACTTCCCCGCGGGCCCAACGAAGGGACGACCCTGCCTGTCTTCATGGAACCCCGGCCCTTCACCGATGAACATGATTTTAGGATTCTGCGGCCCTTCTCCCGGAACAACCGTAGTGCGTCCCTCACAGAGGCCGCAGGAGGTGCACTCCTTGATCCGGTTGTGCAGTTGGTCAAGCGCCAAAGATACGACAACCTTTCACGCGACGCATGGCCGCAATGGAGAGCGGGCCCTTTCTGGGCTACAGGTCTTATCGGGCCGGGGGTTCGGGGACTGGGTGACGCCTTTCATCACACCCAAGAAACTGGAATATCCGAATAATGCGCTTGGAGTATAGCATTGCCCGTAAACGGGCCGCAACACCGAACAGTGCGGGGGTATTGATGGATGAAAAACGCGGTCCGGGTTGCGCGCGGCGGGGGCTGGGAGGGTCAGGAGCCCGTGTCTACGTGCTCCGAGATGAAGTCGACGGCGTCCTGGACGGTGAGTATCTTCTCGGCGTCCTCGTCGGCGATCTCCAGCTTCTGGTCTCCCTCGCTGAACTCGTCCTCGAGGGCCATTATCAGTTCAACGAGGTCCAGGGAATCGGCGTTGAGGTCGTCGATAAACGACGCGGAGGAAGTCACTTCGGACTCTTCGACGCCGAGCTGCTCGACTATTATCTTCTTCACCCTGTCATGGACTGAGGTCATTGGGTAACTCCTGTGAGTAGCTGCTAATTGCCTATATGTAAAGGCTATGGGGTCGCCGTGTCAAGCGTGACGCTCGGCCATAAGGCTCCCCAGGACGCCGTTCACGAAACGCGGGGAACTGTCGCTTCCGAAGGACTTGGCCAACTCAACTGCCTCGTTGGCCACGGCCTTGGGAGGGGTGTCGGTTGGCGCCGTGATCTCGTATACGGCGATGCGCAAGATGTTGCGGTCTATGGAAGAAAGCTGGGCAACCGGCCAATTGGGGGCATAGGACTCGATTATCCTATCGAGCTTTCCTATCCGGCCCATGACGCCCTTTGCAAGCTCAGCCCCGAATCGCCAGGCGTCGTCCGCCGAGTCATCGCTCCCCTTGGACCGGTCCAGGATGGCATTGACGTCGTGGCGGGCGGTGTCGGCTTCATACAGGGTCTGCAATGCCAGGATCCTGCCTTTTCGCCTGGGGCCGGGCATCGAGCTTCCCAGGCTACGTCATGAACATCCCGCCGTCCACGTTAATCACCTGGCCGGTGATGTACGCCGAACGGTCGGATGCGAGAAACTCAACCAAGCCAGCGACGTCCTCGGGAGCGCCGAACCGTGCCTGGGGTATCTGGCCTCTGAGCCTCTCCCGGACCTGTTCGCTCAGCCTGGCGGTCATGTCGGTTTCGATGAAACCGGGGGCAACGGCGTTCACGGTAATGCCCCGGGAGGCGACCTCCCTGGCTGTCGTCTTGGTCAACCCGATAATCCCCGCCTTGGCGGCGGCGTAGTTGGCCTGCCCCGGGTTGCCCGCAACGCCCACCACGCTGGATATGTTGATTATTCTTCCCCAGCGGTTTCTGGCCATTCCGCTGAGCACCTTCTGCGTACATAGGAATGCGCCGCGGAGATTGGTATTGAGGACGGCGTCCCAGTCCTCGGTCTTCATACGCAGGAGCAGGCCGTCCCGGTTTATACCAGCGTTGTTGACGAGGACGTCTATCTTGCCGAACCGGTCGATGGTGGACTTGACCAGTCCATCGATGTCCTCTTGAGAAGTGACGTCGGCCCGGGTGAAGAGGAGGTTTTCGGCGGGGACGCCGGCGGCCTCGATGAGAGCCCGGGTGGCGGAGATGTCGCTCAGTCCACCGATAGAAACGAGGGCCCCGGACTTCGCGAGCTTTACGGCAATAGCTTGGCCTATGCCCCGGGACCCTCCGGTGACCAGGGCGACTTTTCCCGCGAGGCTCTGTTCCACGTTATCGTGCCGGATGGCTGAGGGCTCGAGGCTGGGTATCAGTCGCTCAGATAGTCTTTGAGGGTCAAGGCGGAGACGTTGGGGTCGATACGGCGCACTAGGCTGCTGAGAATCTTGCCCGGCCCGACCTCCACGAACGTGTCCACCCCCGCCGCGATCATGTACTCCACGCTCTTCAGCCATTGGACGCAATGGCAGAGCTGCCAGACCAGCTCTTCCCGGATATCCCCGGCGGCGACGACGGGCTTTGCGCTGCTGTTCGC
>JAAXHX010000145.1 GCA_012270635.1 Dehalococcoidia bacterium
ATCATCCGTCCCTATCCAACGAATAGTAGAGGCCTGGCATCATTCTGTCCCGATTTCCACGGTAGGTTTTCCTAACGCAACCCGGCAGCCTTCCGAAGATGTGCGATGTCAAGCTTCTGCATGGAAAGAATGGCTTCCATGACTTTGGCCGGTGCCCGGCTCATCAACTCGGATAGAACGGCAGGGACAATTTGCCAGGAAACGCCAAACTTATCCTCCAACCATCCACATCGGCCTGGCTTTCCTTCCTCGGCAAGTGTGTCCCAGAAGTAGTCTATCTCATCTTGAGAATCGCACATAACAACGAAAGATATCGCTGGTGAGAATGTGAACGAAGGCCCCCCGTCAATCGCTGTGAATTTATCGCCTCCCAGCTCGAACTCGACGAATTGATTGCCTATTGCAGGCCCCGCCGTTAGTTGGGAAACCGTGAGGACTCTTGAATTGTCGAAGATGGAAACGTAGAAGCTCGCCGCTTCCAACGCCCGACCATCGAACCAGAGACAAGGACTAATTCTGCTGCTCACTGCCATCGGTGATAGTCTCCTCGGTTACCGGAACCTGGGAAGGACCTCCCTGCCCAGGATATCCAGCTGCCGCATAGCGTCGGCGTGGGGCATCCCGGGCCACTGGAGGCGAACGTTCAGGTGGTTCACCCCAAGCTCGTCGCGGTAGCGCTGGACCTCGCGCACGACCTCGTCGGGGTTTCCGATGAGGAAGCGGCCTCGGGCCAGCTCGTCGAAGGGGACGGAGAAGGACTCGCCCTCGGGCAGGGCCTTGTCCTGGCCCCAGGATGCGTAGGCGGCGTATTTGCTCTCCAGGTGGGGACGGCTCTCTGCGTAGGCGGATGCCGAGTCACGGGCCACGTACAACTCCCTCATCATGGGTATGGTGTCGGGCATAGCCTGGCCGGCCTCGGCGGCTGCCTTCCGATAGCGCTCCAGCTGCCCCGAGACCATGCCGGTGGTGGCGTGGGGATTGATTATCCAGGGATACCCCCAACGGGCGGCCCGGGCGATGGCGGGCGGCCCGTTGGCGGCGACCCAAATAGGCGGATGCGGCTTCTGAACGGGATGGGTGGCGATTCGCACCTTGGGCACCCGGTAGTACGTGCCATTGTACTCGACCTCGTCTTCCGTCCAGAGGCGGCGGATGATTTCCAGGCCTTCCGTGAGGCGCCCGATGCGCTCGGAGCGCTGCACCCCGAAGGCGGCGTATTCCTCGTCCCGGTACCCTATCCCGACGCCCATGATGAAACGGCCCCCGGACATCGCGTCCAGGGTGGCGGAGGTCTCGGCCAC
>JAAXHX010000146.1 GCA_012270635.1 Dehalococcoidia bacterium
ATGGTCGAGGGGCAGCGGTGAGCGGGGCCTGGGGTAGATGAAAATAGTAAACGGCGCGGAGATGCGGGAGATCGAGGCTCGGTGCGAGGCCGAGGGGATACCGACTTCGCAGCTGATGGAGAATGCGGGCCGGGCCTTTGCGGAGGAGGTGAGGGATTGGATGGAGGGGGTGGCGGGCAAGAACGTGGTGGCGCTGGTCGGGCCGGGCAACAATGGGGGAGACGGCCTGGTGGCGGCGCGATATTTTCATGATTGGGTGGCGAACGTCACCGTATGCCTGTGCGCCCCGCGCGCCGAGTCGGACAAGAACTTGCAGCTGTTGGCAGATAGAGGCCTGACTCCGATAGCCGGGTACGAGGAGAAGGGGATTGGGGAGTTGCGGGAGGCGTTGAGGTCGGCGGAGGTGGTGGTGGACGCGGCGCTGGGGACGGGGAGGTCGAGGCCGATTTCGGGGATCATGGAGTCGATATTCTCCGAAGTGATGGAAGCGAGAGAGTTGAACTCGGGCAAGAGGATAGCGGCGCTGGACCTGCCGTCGGGGATGGATGCGGACTCGGGGCAAGCAGACCCCGCGGGTCTCCCGGCGGACCTGACGGTCGCGCTGGGTCACCCCAAGGTCGGGATGTTCGCCTTTCCGGGCGCTTCCAGGACTGGGCGCTTGGCCGTGGCGGACATCGGGATACCGGAGGAGTTGTCCCGACACATCTCGCTGGAGCTACTGACCGGGGCCAGGGTGAGGGANNCTGGCGGGGTCGGGGCAGTACGTGGGCGCAGCGTACCTGGCGTGTGCCGCGGCGACGCGGGTCGGGGCGGGGCTGGTCACGCTGGCCTGCTCTCCCGAGGTGCGCTCGATAGTCGCGTCCCGGGCGGCAGAAGTGACCTACATACCCCTCGAGGAAGGGTCGGGGGTGAAGGAGTGGAGGACGGCAATCGATCAGGGAGTGGGAGAGGCGGATGCGCTGCTGGTCGGGTGCGGGCTGGGTAGGGCCGAGGATACTTGGGAACTGGTAAAGGGCCTCCTCCTCGACTCCCGGGAGAGCATGCCGCCGGTGGTGGTGGATGCGGACGGGCTGAATGCGCTGGCGTCGGATCGGGAATGGTGGAAGAGGCTTGATCGAGAGGCTGCGCTGACGCCGCACCCGGGGGAGATGGCCCGGCTGATGGGGAAGTCGACGGCAGATGTTCAAAAGGACCGTATCGGAACAGCCCGAGAGGCGGCTCGGAGGTGGGGCCAGACGGTGGCGCTGAAAGGAGCGCACACGGTAATAGCCCGGGCCGACGGCCATGCCGTAGTGAGTCCCTTCGCAAACCCGGGGCTAGCATCGGCGGGGACGGGTGACGTACTGGCGGGAGCTATCGCCGGGCTCCTGGCACAGGGTCTCGGGGCCTGGGAGGCGGCGATAGCGGGGGTGTACCTGCACGGCTTGGCGGGAGAGATGGGTCGGGAGGAGGTCGGAGAGGCGGGCCTGGTGGCCAGCGACCTCCTGCCCCTGCTGCCGAGGGCTGTGCGGGGGGTGGGGGGCTGAGGGGCTGCATTTGAATATCAAGCTTGGCCTCGTGGTTAAGCAAAATATCCCGCATGTTTACAACATTCCATTATCGTCATAAAATACGCCATGCCCTGGGAGGTTGAGTTTACCGACGGAAGGGAGGGGTTGATGTAATGAGCGGACGGCATCCGTTCAGCGAACTGACGAAAGAGTTCACGCCGGAGAGGCGTAGTCGCATTGACGTCATTAAAGCGGACCTGCTTCAGGAAATGCCACTGTATGAGTTGCGTCGGGCTCGGAAATTAACTCAAGAGGAACTCGCCAGGAAGTTGAAAGTGAAACAGCCAGCCATTGCGAAGATGGAAAAGCGAGCTGATATTTACGTTTCGAGCCTGCGCTCATATATCGAGGCGGTGGGTGGGCAATTGAGAATAGTTGCGGAGTTTCCGGAGGGTGAAGTGGCGATCACCAACTTCTCCGGTGTGGATGAAGGGCCTTATAAAAGGTCCACGGAGTGAACTGCAATATCCCCGACTAGGGTATTATGGCTCACCGGCGCATGACACACCCTACCGTTGATGAGGAATTCACGAAGAATTGCCTGAGAGCAGGCCGGCGTCTTGCGAATCGGTAAGGTATGCTTTTAGCAATTGACATAGGCAATACGAACATCACTCTGGGCTTGTACGACGGGAACTCGCTGGGGGCGACGTGGCGCATTTCCACGGACGCCGACAAGCAGGCCGACGAGTACACAGTCCTGTTCAACGGCTTGCTCCAGACCCGAGGGATGCGGGACTCGACGATTACACAGGTAGTTATATGCAGCGTCGTGCCGCCGCTGACGGGGGTGTTCGAAGAGTTTTGCCTGAACCGCTTTGGATTGAAGCCGCTGGTGGTCGGGATGGGGGTTAAGACGGGAATGCGGATACTGTACGATAACCCCAGGGACGTGGGGGCGGACAGGGTAGCCGACGCCGTCGCGGCCTACCATAGGTACGGCGGGCCGGTGATAGTGGTGGACTGCGGTACCGCGCTGGTGTTCGATGCGGTGTCCCAGGACGGGGAGTACCTGGGTGGGGCTATTGCGCCGGGGCTGGGAGTGGCGGCGGAGGCCCTGGTGTCGAAAGCGTCCAAACTGACCAGGGTGGAGCTAACGGCCCCCGAGGGCGCCATAGGAAGGACGCCGTCGGCGAGCATGCAGTCGGGGCTGATATACGGCTACGTCGGGCTAATCGAGGGGTTGGTCGCACGGTTCAAGAGGGAGCTGGGGCCGGGGGTGAAGGTGGTGGCGACGGGAGGGATGGCCGGGGTTCTGGCCGGAGAAACCGACGTGTTGGACGAAGTGGACCCGGACCTGACCCTGGAAGGACTAAAACTGATCCACGAAATGAACCCGAGATGAGCGAAGAGAAGAAATCCGGGGGCAGGGGCTTGGGGGGTAAGCGGATAGTCCTGGGGGTCACGGGCAGCATAGCCGCTTACAAGGCGGCGGACCTGACCAGCAAGCTGGTGCAGCAGGGCGCCCTGGTGGACGTGGTGATGACCGAGGGCGCAGTGAATTTTGTGGCGCCCCTGACCTTTCGAAGCTTGACGCACAGACCCGTGCTGCACCGGCTGTTCGACCCGGCTTCCGACGCGGGAATAGAGCACGTGGCCCTGGCGGAGAGCTGCGATGGGATAGTGGTGGCCCCGGCAACGGCGAATCTCATGGCCAAGGCGGCCAACGGGCTGGCTGACGACCTGCTGACCTGCATGCTGCTGGCCACCCGCAGGCCCGTGGTCTTGGCCCCGGCGATGGACGGCTACATGTTCGATAACCCGGCCACGCAGGATAACGCAGCGAAGCTGGTCGGCCGGGGATGGACGCTGGTCGGGCCTGGGGAGGGTAGGTTGGCGTCGGGGCTGGTGGGCCGGGGGAGGCTGGCGGATACGGAAGACGTCATCGGTGCGTTGAAGCAGGAGTTGGGGCGGGGAGGCGACCTGGCGGGAAAGTCTGTGGTGGTTACGGCGGGAGGGACGCAGGAGCCGATCGACCCGGTGCGACACATCGGGAACCGGTCATCGGGGAAGATGGGGTACGCCATAGCGGAGGCGGCGCGGGACAGGGGAGCGTCGGTGACCCTGGTCTCGACCCAGACCTCACTGAGGAAACCCTACGGGGTAAAGCTCCTTCGGGCGGACACTGCGGCGGATATGCGAGAGGCGGTGGTGTCCCGTGCGCCGAGCGCCCACATCCTGTTCATGGCCGCAGCGATAGCGGACTACCGACCCACGACGGAGGCGGAGCACAAGATAAAGAAGTCGGGTGGGGGGTTGACCCTGGAGCTGCGGGAGACGGCGGACGTGCTGGCGGAGGCCACGGGAGACGGGCTGGTCAAGGTAGGGTTCGCAGCGGAGAGCCGGGACACGGTGGAGAACGCCCGGGACAAGCTCCGCAAGAAGGGCCTGGACCTGATAGTGGCCAACAACATCACCTCGGAGGGGAGCGGGTTCGGGTCGGACACGAACCGGGTGGTGATTATCGACCGGGACGGGGGCGAGGAAGAACTGCCGCTGCTGCCGAAGTCCGAGGTTGCCCACGTCGTCCTGGACCGGGCGGCGGCGGTTTCTAAAGGCTAACTGTCAGCCCTCGGAGGGGCTGGGGGCCCTTGCCGGGCTGGGTCTCTGCACCCGAATACCCTTGAAGACACCGGCTATGGACGCTGCCGCCGCGGCGAGGACGATGGACTCGACGAGAAAGACGCGCCGGTGACCTATGCTCCAGGCGAGCGCGCCCCCGGTCAGGGGCCCCAAACCCCAGGCCATGGCGGAGGCGGAGTTGAGCACGCCGAAGGCCGCGCCGAGGTGCTGCTTCGGGAGCATCAAACCCACTATGGAGCTTAAGGAAGTGAGCATGGCGCCGTTGCAGAGGCCGGACAGGGCGAAGAGGAGGACGAAAATATAGAACCGGTGGTTGAAGAACTGGGGAAGCAGGGCCAGGGATGCGCCGAAGCAGGATACGATCAGCACGGTGCGGAGGTTCAACCTGGACCCTAGCCTCCCGACCAATATGGCGCTGACCCCCGAGGTGAACCCCAGCACCCCGAAGGCCAGGCCCGTGCCTAGGATGACTTCGTCCGCGCCGGTGATTGACTGGATGAAGCCGGGGGCCACGGGCTGGAGAAGGGTCGGGGCGCCCTGGATGATGGGCACGAATAGCAAGGCGGGGAGCAGGCCCCTGGTGGCGAGTACCTGGCGGGTCTCGCTGAAGAGGGAGAGGGCCGCTCTCCGTTTGCCCTCGGGCCTTTGGAAGGACTCGCGAACGAACAGCAATATCACCAGGCAGGCGGTGGCGACGAAGCCGGAGGAGATGAAATAGGTGGTCCTGAAGCCGAAAATCTCGATGAGTTGGCCGCCGATGAAGGGCGATATGGTTATCGAGAAGTAGCTGGTGAACTGGAGCAGGCCGACGGTCAGGGGCAGGCGTGAGCTGGGGACATAGGACCCGGCGAGAGCCATGGCCGCCCCGACGCTCCCGGAGACGCCGCCGTGGAGAATCCGCACCCCGACCAGCTGGCCGACGTTGGTGATGAGGCCCGATAGGAGGAGAACGAGGGCCCCGGCGAAGTAGGCCCGGATGAGCATGGGCTTCCGGCCATAGGTGTCGGCGAGGTGCCCCCAGAAGGGGCCGGCAAGGCCCATGAACAGGGCGAAGATGCCCGACGTGACGCCTGCCCAGAAGGCGGCGTCCTCCACGGAGTCGACACCCAGTTCCTCCTGGATAAAGATGGGATAGAAGGGGTGCATGAAGGCCCAGCCGATGGAGGCGGTTCCCTGGGCCAGGCAGACCAGGGCGACCTGCCGCTTCCAGCCCTCCACGTTTCGCAGTGATAGGAGGGAGGCGATGGGGGAGAGGGAGCGCACTATGCGGGGCCTGCGTCCTCGGCAGAGGTGAGGCCCGAGAGCCGCATGAGCCGGGGAACGTCGCGCTCCCAGCCCATGGGCATGAGGTGAACGCCCCGGGTCAGGCCGGCAACCCCGGAGATGATCCGGGCGGCGATTTCGATTCCTTTCTCCCGCTTGTTTTCGGCGGCGTCCATTTCGTTAATCAGGGACTGGGGAACGACGATTCCCGGCAAGTTCGCGTTGAGATAACGGGCCATGCGGCCGGAGTGAAGGACGAGTATGCCCGCGAGTATCGGAACGTTCAGACCGCGGGCGGCGTCCATGAACCGGGCGAACTGGTCGGGTTCGTAGACGGCCTGGGTCTGGAAGAAGCGGACGCCGGCATTGACCTTCTGCTCCATGCGGCCGACCTCGACGTCGACGTCAGGTGCGCCGGGGTTGGCGGCAGCGCCGAGACAGAAAGTGGGAGCGCCGTCGAGAGGGTTGTCCGCCATGTCAACGCCCGACTCCAACCCGGCAGCGGCGCGCAGGAGGTCGATGACCGAGAGGTCGAAGACGGGCTTGGCGTCGGGGTGGTCCCCGGTTCCCGTGGGGTCGCCGGTGAGGCATAGGATGTTGTGGATGCCGAGGACGTGGGCCCCCAGGAGGTCGGACTGGAGGGCGATCCTGTTGCGGTCCCGGCAGGTGAACTGGCAGATGGGCTCAATGCCCTGGTCGAGGATGACCTTGCCCAGGGGCAAGGGTCCGAGCCGCATGACGGAGGCGTTCTGGTCGGTGACGTTTACCGCATCGACGGCGGCGAGAGAGTCGAGAAGGGAGAGGTTGTGCTCGATGTTGACGCCCTTCGGAGGCGTCATCTCGGCGGTGACCAGGAAGGGTTTGGACTCGAGTTTTTCGCGGAAACTGGCCACTGGCACACCCTCAGCTGTGTATTCGGGGGCCCTCGACCGGCTCCCGTGGCGCATATAGTAAACCCCAAGGGGTAATTTCGTCATGGGGGTGGTTGAAAACAATTGTGAAATTTGGTACATTGAATGTGTTCCACTTTTCACAAAGGCGCTGCCGTAATGACTGCTGAGATTATCGACGGGCGAAGAATTGCCGCAACGGTGAGGGAAGAGGTCCGGCTGGGCGCCGGTCGCCTGCTAAGGGAGACCGGGACCGTTCCCGGCCTGGCCGTGGTGATGGTCGGGAACGCCCCGGCCTCCGACGTATACGTGAGGACGAAGGAGAAGGCGGCCCGGTCCGTGGGAATCGAGACCCGGACTTTGCGTCTCGGGGCGGACGCCACAGAGGCCCGTATCATAGAGATGGTCGAAGGTCTAAACGAGGACGACTCGGTCCACGGTGTGCTGGTACAGCTGCCGCTGCCGCCGCACGTGAACTCCCTGGCCGTTTCCAGCGCGGTCAACCCGCTCAAGGACGTGGACGGCCTTCACCCCGACAACGTGGGCCTCTTGCTAATAGGATCGCCGAGATTCGTGCCGTGCACGCCGGCGGGAATTCAACGGATGCTGGTGGAGTCGGAGGCGCCCACGGATGGGAAGCACGTGGTTATTTGTGGGAGGAGCATGATAGTCGGGAGGCCCTTGGCGGCGCTCCTGATGCAGAAGCGCACGGAGGCCAATGCAACGGTCACCGTGGCCCACACCGGCACAACGGACCTGCCCGATCTGACCAGGCAGGCCGACATCCTGGTGGCGGCGATCGACAAGCCCAGGGGAATCCGGGCCGACATGGTGAAGCCGGGCGCGGTGGTCATAGACGTGGGGATTCACCGCCTGGACGATCCTTCCAGTGAGAAGGGATACCGCCTCGTGGGGGACGTCGACGCGGAGGCAGTGAGACACCGGGCCGGCATGATAAGCCCGGTGCCCGGTGGCGTGGGCCCGATGACTGTGGCTATGCTCCTGGTCAACACGCTGAAGGCTGCAACCCATGCGGCAGACACGAGCAAGCCGACCCGCCACACGGCCTGGGCAGGCTGCGCCCCCTCGCGGGCTTAGAAGTCGGGAGTCGAGGAAGGGAATTCACAGCGTAAAAAGGGTGAAAGCCCGCGCGAAAGCAGAGTTTTGATATTTTTATATGATTTAATTGACAAATTGCCTGACATCCTGTATTCTAGGCGTCGTAAGGCCTCTAAGACGGGCAATGGAGAGAAATGAGAGAAAATTCGGTGGTGGAGAAGGTGACGATTCCAACCTACAACATAGATTCGGTGCTGGAGAGCCTGGACGAAGAGGAAGTGGGGCTCGGGACCCTGGGCACGGCTGCCGTCGATGAGGCGGAGGACCTGCTGGTCCAGCAAGAGCTGGTAGACGAACCTCTGAAAGCCTACCTGAAAGAGATCGGCGCTTCCGAGCTCCTGACCTTCGAGGAAGAGAAAGCGCTGGCAAGGGCCATCGAGCTCGGTGCGGAAGCGAAGGCGAAATTGGAAGGGGGAGCGACCAACGTTGATGGAAAGCTCTCGCTGGAGCAGGCCGTACAGATCGGGGAGTCTGCGAGGCGGCGCATGACGGAGTCGAATCTCCGGCTGGTGGTGAGCATCGCCAAGAAGTACCAGGGCAAGGGCCTGCCGCTGCTGGACCTGATCCAGGAGGGCAACCTCGGGCTGATCAGGGCGGTGGAGAAATACGACTACCGGCGAGGGTTCCGGTTCAGCACCTACGCGACCTGGTGGATACGACAGGGCGTGATGAGGGCCTTGACGGACAAGGGCCACACCATTCGGCTTCCGGTACACCTGAGCGAGACGGCAGCCAAGGTCGAGAAGGCCACTCAGGCCCTTACCCAGAAGCTGGGCCGGCGGCCCCGGGGAGAAGAGATAGCCGAGGCGACGGGCATAGACGCCAATAAGATAAAGCGGATCATGAGGGCCTGGCAGCAGCCCGCGTCGCTGGACCAGCCGCAGGGGAGCGCCGGTTTGCTCCTGGGCAGCACGCTGACGGACACGGAAGCGCCCACTCCCGAGGACTCCCTGTCGGAGTCGATGCTGAGAGGGCACCTGGACTCGATCCTGGGTGAACTGACCCCTCGGGAGCGGGAGGTGCTGGAGATGAGGTTCGGGCTGAAGGACGGCAGAGAACACACGCTCAAGGACATCGGCGACGTGCTGGGCGTGACCCGGGAGAGGGTGCGGCAAATCCAGAGCGCGGCGGTGGCGAAGCTGAACAGCGAATCCACGAGAGAGCTGCTGGAGGGATACCTGTAGGGACGAGGTATCCCG
>JAAXHX010000147.1:0-3098 GCA_012270635.1 Dehalococcoidia bacterium
CCCGTGCCCCCGCCCTTGATCCCAAATATCGGGCCCAGGGATGGCTCCCGGAGGTTGGCCACCACCCTTTCGCCCAGCTTGCCCAGCCCCTGGGTGAGTCCCACGGTTACCGTGGTCTTCCCCTCCCCGGCCCGGGTGGGAGTTATGCCCGTGACCACTATCAGCTTCCCCCGCGGCCCCGACGTATCGACGGACTCCAGGGGAATCTTGGCCTTGTGGTGTCCGTAGGGGACTATGGACTTTTCGTCCAGGCCGAGGACGGAGGCGATCTCTTGAATGGGCCTCATCCCTGAATTCCTCCGGCTACTCGCCCCGTCGGGAGACGATGGGGAGCTTGACGTAGGGCTGGTTCTTGGAGGAGTCGATGGGGCGCCGTTCCAGGAAGGCGGTCCTGCGCTCCATGCACTCCTCGGAAGACAGGTATTCCGGGATGTGCTGCTGGACCGGCCCGACCTCGGGCCAGATGTGGTCGTTGTACTGGAGGAAGGAGATCTTCTGCATCTGCAGGATGACGGGGCTCACGTTCTTGATCAACTTGATCCACCGGTCGACCTCGGCCCACAGCCCGTCGGGTTCGACCACCTTGTTGACGAGACCCATGTCGAAGGCTTCCTGGGCGGTGTACTGCTGGCAGACCATCCAGATCTCCCGCCCCCTCTTCTGGCCGACCCTGCCCGCCAGCTCGGCGACGCTGTGGCCTGCGGCCGGGCTCCCGACCCGCGGCCCCGTCTGCCCGAACCGGGAACGGGTCGTGGCGATGGTGAAGTCGGACTGGTAGGCCAGGATGTTCCCCGACCCGATGGCGTATCCGTCCACCGCGGCGATAACCGGCTGCGGCATCTGCGGGACTATGCTGTGCAGGTCCACCTTGGCCGTGCCGGAGTACATCGCGTTTTCCACGTCGGGGTCGTAGCTCTGGTCGTTGCCGGTGCAGAAGCCGTTGGGCCCAGCGCCGGATACCACGACCACACGGATGGAGTTGTCGGCGGCGGCGTCCAGCAGGGCGGTGGCGATCTCGTCCATGGTGATGCCCCGCTTGGCGTTGTAGGTCTCGGGGCGGTTGATGAGAAGCCAGGCCACACCGTCGTCCTTATGGTAGACGATGTCGTTGTAGGCGTCGGAGTCGATTATCGGGTCCCGGTAGTTGGTGAACTTCTGGTCGATCATGTCGATGGCGCCGGAGGCCACCTGCAAAAGCTCGCCCGACGAGTAGTCGCCCTGGGCGGGCCCGGTGATGGCGTCGGCGCCCATCTCGGCGTCGACACCGCCCCGGCCATTCAGCCACCGGGTGTAGCCCCGTATGAAGTCGTGGACGGCGGGGCAAGTCTTGTGGCTGAAGTCGATCCGGCTCCCCGACGAAATATCGTCCACGGTCACGGAGAAGGCGGCTCTCCCGCTGCCGCCCCCCGAATTGAGGCTCACGTTGAACCTCACCCCCGCCGGCTGGTAATCGTTGCTGGCCTCGAAATTGAAGTTAGCGGACATCTGGGTCCTCCTCTATTTGCTCGTCCGGGACATGCGCGCTTACCCGTGTTGCACCGGGCAATCCTCCAAGTTTTACCCTGCGCGCGATGATACCACACGCACCCTTCGCTATACCCGTCAAGAGGTGGAACCGTGTTGACGCGCTCCGGGCGGTGATTTAACTTTGTCCCGGGGGCGCCGGCCCTGGAGACGCGAAGGTGACCGGGAAGAGCTCGATTGATAAGTTGCCCATGATTGGGGGCGTGGCGGCCCTATCGGCCTTCGCTGTTCTGAGTGGAATTGGCTTCGCATCTTCGGCGCCAGGGTCTCTGTGGGGCTTGCCCGAGAAAGTAATCTTCGGTGCGATTGGCCTGTTCGGAATTGTCACGGCGCTATCCGTGATCTTGAGCATCCTCATGGGTGGACGCTGGGGATGGGTGGGGCTGGTCCTCGGGCTGGCCTGCCTGGGAGTCTGCGTCTCGCCGCCCTTCTTCATTGGCGTAGCCCACACCTACGGCGTCATCGCCGTCTTCGTCATCTGGTGCGCCGGGATGAACATGCTCAGGGGACTGGCCAGGCAGAGGGAGACCCGCGTCTAAGGGCAGGGGCGGTAGGTTGGCCCCAACGCCGGTGCGCACCGCGTGTGCGAGGCCTGCTTTTTCGGATATTCCGGCTGCCTAAGGCGCCTCTATTCCCATCAGCCGGGCCGCCGTGCCCCCGAGGATGTCGGCGCGCTGTTCGTCGGTCAGGAAATCGCAGTGGCGTCGGAACTGGTCCAGGCACTGGGTGTAGGTGCAGAACCGGGCCACCATGGGCATGTCCGTGCCCCAGATCAGCCGGTCGGCCCCGACCC
The DNA here is from genome assembly GCA_012270635.1 of Dehalococcoidia bacterium. Next base: position 2,318 of record JAAXHX010000147.1, read on the forward strand.
GCTCCAGGCACTCCTGTATCGCCGATTCGGCTTCCTTCCACGGGTACTCCCAGCGCCTCCCAACCTGTATCACTATCACTATCTGCATGTAGCATTTGGGCGACTGGAACGGCTCCCAGATCTCCTCGGGGAAGACGATTTCGTCACCCTCCATGAAGGGGATCCAGGGGAGGCCGTGAGTGATCATCGTCGTCAGGTGAGGGTAGCGCTCCATCCACCGGATGAGGGCCCGCTGCTCCTGCATATAGGTGTCGGTCCAGGAAGCCCGGTAAGCGCCGCCGGCGCTGCCCCCGATGAGGGTGAAGTAGACCGGCACGTTGCGTTCGGCCAGGGCGTCCCAGAAGGGCCGCATGGGGCCGTCGTCCCACGGCTCTTCGTGGCCCACCTCGACGCCCCCGCTGGGCGCGTAGTAGTAGCCGGGGATGAACTGGTACCCCACCACCCCACCCGCCGCCAGCTCCCGGTCCAATGCCTTGATGGCGGCTTCGGGGTCGTTGGGGATGGAGGCTTCCCTTAGGTACACGGTGCGACGGAACCTGTCCGGGAACCGGGTGGTGATGTCCCGCAGGTAGGCGTTCAGGTGGGTCGGGTGGCCCATGGTCGGATAGGTGTGCAGCACACCCATGTCGACGCCTGCGTAGTCCATTTCGGCCAACATCACTTCTGCGGGGCATTCCAGGTTGTGGAGCATGGGCGGGGTATGCTGCTTGGCGTAGACCTCGCCCTCGTACTCCCAGGCGATGTTGCCGTTATGCCGGGTCCAGCGTATGTCCCTCAGCTC
>JAAXHX010000147.1:3166-6099 GCA_012270635.1 Dehalococcoidia bacterium
CAGTTTACCGCTTGGAAAGTGGCTACGACATGAGCCTCACCGGGGCAGTCCCGGCAGCCTCTCCTCCAGCCCGAACCGCTCGATAACCTCCCGTACCCGGGCCCACGTGGCGTCCTCTATCTCGATTCCTCGGACCTGCCTGTCTCGTCGGGTGCGCTGCTCGACCTCGCCCGGGTAGAGTATCTCGTCCACCCCCGGCATCAGGGGCGTATTTTTTAGATAGTCGATAGTCCAGTCCACGTCCTCGGCCACCGCGTCGGCGGGCCTGAGCCTGCCTATGTCGATCACTATGATGGTCGAATCCCCGACGGACTGCCCCGTGCCCTCGAAGGATATGGGCGCGTCCTGGCCCAGCATCCTCCCCAGGAGGAACACGAACGTGCCCAGGGCGTACCCCTTGTGCCCCGTGCTCAACCCGCCCAGGGGTAGGATGGTGCCCCCGTCGAAGTAGTCCTGCGGGTTGCTGCTGGGCCGGCCCTCGGAGTCCAATAGCCATTCCCCCGGCAGCGATTTCGACCGGGCCTGGTACACCCTGACCTTGCCCACCGCCGTCTCCGAGGTGGCAAAGTCCAGGAGGATGGTTCGACCCTCCGTGTGAGGAAAGGCCATGGACAACGGGTTCGTTCCCAGCCGTCCCTTGATGCCGCCGAAGGGGGCCACCCCGAAGTCGCTGTCCAGCTGGTTCCCGCCGAACATGATGGCGGCCATGCCCTCTCTGGCCGCCATCTCGGGGTATGTGCCAAAGCGCCCCGAGTGCCCGATATTGAACATGGTCACCAGCCCGATGCCGTACTCCCGGGCCAGCCTTATCGCCGTCTCCGTCGCGAACTTCGCTCCCACCTGCCCGAAGGTCCCCCGCCCGTCCACCCGGGCCACGGCCTGCCGCTCGAAGGCGACGATGGGCCGGGCCCTGGGGTCTATGCGGCCCTCCTCTATTCGCTGCGCGTAGTCGGGGATGCGGAGAAGACCGTGGGAGTCGTGCCCGACGAGGTTGGCATCGGCGAGGTGTGCGGCAACGGTGTCGGCGTTCTCCCCCGTGGCCCCCGCCGCGACCAGGATCTCGCGAACCACGTCCCTTATCTGCTGGCCTGTGAGAGTTGTCATCGCATCTGCTCCCGTGTCTCGGGCGTTGGTGGTTGGTATTGTACACGCGCTCCTACCCCCATCGAAGGAGAATTAAGTAGAATGCGCCTGTACATAGTCCCGTCCGCTTTTCGACGACTCGATTGGACCCGATATCACGGCCAGGAGGTGACCAAGTGACCAGCTCAGACAAGCTAGCCATGTCCCTGGGGGAGGCGATGTTCTCCCAGAGGGCAATACGGCGCTTCAAGCCCAACCCCATCCCCGACGAAGACCTGCACGCCGCCATAGAAGCCGCCACCAAGGCGCCCAGCGGGTCCAACCTGCAACCCTGGCGCTTCATCGTGATACGGGACCCCGACCTGAAGGGGCGCTTCGCCAAGCTCTACCACGAGGCATGGTGGGCCAAGCGCCGCGACCAGGGAATCCGCCCGGAGGACATCCCGCCGGGCAAGGGAACCATTCAGTCGGCCAGGAGATTGGCCGACGAGATAGGGGGAGCACCCGTCATCGTTCTGGTCTGCGCCAACTCCCGGGGTCCCGACGCCATGGCATCCGTCATACCCGCCGCCCAGAACCTTCTTCTCGCGGCCCGGGGCCAGGGGATCGGGGGTGTACTTACCACCCTGCACCCGGATGTCGACGAGCGCGTCCACCGGCTGTTAAACATGCCCGACGAGGCGCAGGTGGTCTATTGCATCCCCCTCGGATACCCCCTGGGCCGCTTCGGCCCCACCCAACGCAAACCCCTCTCCGAGGTCGTCTCCTACGACGGCTGGGCCTAGCAAACCCAGCGACTCCCTCCGTCATTCCGGCCCCCGAGCCGGATTCCATCCCCCCTCTTCGTCATTCCCGACCCCGATCGGGAATCCATCCCCGGATGCGGGGCCGCTCGTGCTGAGCCCCTANNCCTAGTTTATCCTGAGCCTGTCGAAGGAAAGTATGAGCGGGATCGGGGGGCAGGGCGCTTACAATTTCGCCGGCGCGGGCGTGGGGGAAGCAGGCGCCAGACCCTCATCCGCGGCTATGGCCCCCTTCAAGGCGGCAATCGCCACTTCTATCTGGTCGTCATCCGGGCGTCGGGTGGTGAGCATCTGGAGCAGCAGCCCCGGCCCGAGCAGCATCTTCAACAGCCGGTTTCCCGCGTATCGCCCGTGAATCCTCAGCACCTCGTAGGATATGCCCGCAATCACCGGCAGGAGCGCGATCCGGGACACGACCCTTAGCCACAACGGCGGATGCCCGAGAGCCAGGAACACGAGAATCGCTATCAGCACTACCAGCAGCAGGAACGCCGTCCCGCATCTCGGGTGGAGGGTGGTGTGCTTGCGCACGTTCTCGACACTCAGCTCCTCGTCGTGCTCCATGGCGTGGATCGACATGTGCTCCGCCCCGTGGTAGGCGAATACCCGTTGGATGTCCTTCATCCTGCCGATGAACAGGATATAGCCGAGGAACAGGCCCAGCCGCACCAACCCTTCGATCACGTTGAGCAGGACCGACGAGTCCGTGTGATCGTCCAGCCATTCGTTGAGGAACACCGGCCCGACGAAGAACACCGCAATCCCGAACGCGAGGCCCAGGGCGAGGGTGGCCCACAACATGAATCCCGTACCCGCGCCGCTCTTCTCCTCCCCCTCTTCGACCTCGTCGAGGGCCACCTGTGCGGAGTACATCAGGGCCCGGGTGCCGATGACCATCACCTCCAGCAGGGTTATGAACCCCCTGACGAAGGGGACCTTCCTCAGGGTGCCGGTGAACAGCCCCTGTATGGGGTCGGTCTTTAGCTGGATGCCGTTGTCGGGGCGGCGCACGGCGATGGCGATGTTGCTCCTGCCCCGGATCATCAC
>JAAXHX010000148.1 GCA_012270635.1 Dehalococcoidia bacterium
CTGGACACCGAGGGCGTCGTCAGCACGGGAGGCACCCTGGGCAGGGCCAATTTCGTGCCGGAGGAAGACGCCACGGTGGTGAAGCGGCTTCGGGAGGCGGGGGCCATCCTCTTGGGCAAGACCAACACCCCGGAACTGACCTTGCACGGCGAGACGGACAACCGGGTGTACGGGCGGACCAACAATCCCTACGATCTCGACCGGAGTCCCAACGGGAGCAGCGGCGGAGCCGCGGCCATCGTCTCCTCCGGCGGCGTGCCCTTCGACCTGGGAAGCGACACGGGAGGGAGCATCCGGGGCCCGGCCCACGTCTGCGGCATAGCCGGGATAAAGCCGACGTCCGGGCGGGTGTCGAGGACGGGACACATCGTGCCGTGGGGAATGGGGGCATTGGACGCGTTGACGCAGATCGGGCCCATGACCCGCTACGTGGAGGACCTGGACCTGGTCTTGCGGGTGATTGCGGGGCCGGACGGCCGGGACCCGGGCCTCGTTCCCATGCCGCTGCACGATCCTGCGGAAGTCGACCTCAAGGGACTGAAGGCGGCGGTCCATTCCAACAATGGGAACATCGAGCCGACGGCGGAGACGACGGCTATGGTGAATGCCGTGGCCTCGGCGCTGGAGGAGACGGGGGTGGGGGTGGAGGAGTCGGCGCCGGAAGCCCTCAAGCAGGCGACCCGCCTGTACGAAAGCATCGAATACGCCGACGGCGGAGCGTGGATACAGAGGATGCTGGACGCTGCGGGAACGACGGAGGTGAGCGAAGAGATCGGGCGCAGGCAGGGGACCGTCGAGCCTATGTCCAGCGCAGAGCTGATGTTGCTCCTGGAAGAGCTGGACGCCTACCGGGCCGAGATGCTGGCCTATATGCAGGACTATGACATCATAGTGTGCCCGGCGTCGGCGTTTCCTGCGCTGCCCCACGGGACATGGAAACTGGGGGGCGTGTACCGCGAATACAGCCACACCTCTGCATACAATCTCACGGGCTGGCCGGGGGGAGTGGTCCGAGCGGGCACGTCGGCCGAGGGGCTGCCGATAGACGTGCAGATAGTGGCCAAAGCCTGGGGGGAAGACGTGGTCCTGGCCGTGCTCGCCTATGTCGAAGAGCGGTTCGGCGGGTGGGTCATGCCGCCGGTGTAGGGCCGGGGTCTTAGAAACGAAGGAGGGGCCGGATTGGAATACGGAGAGCAGTTTGGACAGAGCTTTCCCAGAGAAGAGTTCGAGAGACGCCTCGACGCGGTGCGCCGGGGCATGGCGGAGAAGGGGCTGGACGCACTGTTGCAGTTCTCTCCGGCCAATCTGTTCTACCTGACCGGGTACAGCACGGCGGGGTTCAACAACTGGCAATGCCTGGTCGTTCCCCTAACTGGGGAGCCTGTCCTCGTGCTTCGACTCCTGGAGCGGCCCATCGCCCTCGCCACCGCCTGGACAGAATCGATTGAAACGTACCAGGACCATGAAGAGCCCGAGGCCGCCGTGGCCCGAACCCTGAACGACCTGGACCTTTCTAACGCGAGCCTCGGGGCGGAGCAGACGAGCCCCTTCCTGACCGTGGGGTCGTATAACAAGTTGAACGGCTTGGTTGGGGGGCGGCTGACGGACGGGACGGGAATCGTCGAATCGGTGCGTCTTATCAAGTCGGAGCTGGAACTGACCTACTTTCGGAGGGCGGCGCGGAGCACAGAGGCGGGGATGGAGGCGGCGGTGGATGCGATAGCGGAAGGGAAGACTGAAAACGAGGTGGTCGCGGAGTCGTATAGAGCGATGACCGCCACGGGCGGGGAGTTCTTCTGCAACAGCCCGATCCTGACGTCGGGGCCCAAGTCTGGGATAGCGCACACCACCTATCACCGGCGGAAGCTGGAGCGGGGCGACCCCGTGGCCATCGAGATAGGGGCCACGTGGAACCGCTACACTTCGCCGATGTTTCGGACTGCGGCGGTGGGGGAGGCAACTGCGGAACTGCGGCGGATGCACGATGCGTGCACCGAGGCCCTGGAAGCGGCCATCGAAGCGATAAGGCCCGGGGCCCGGTCCAGGGACGTGCAGGAGGCCTGCCAGAAAGTGATCGACGCCCGGGGCTTCGAGCCTCACTTCAGGAAACGGGTGGGCTACGGTCTCGGGGTCGGGTACCCGCCGACCTGGGGCGAGGGACACATCATCGACCTGAAACACCACGACGAGCGGGAGCTACGGCCAAACATGGTGTTTCACGTGGTCCCGGCCCTCAGGGAGAACGGGGAGTACGGGGTTGGCGTGAGCGAGACGGTCGCGGTGACGGAGTCGGGGCACGAGGTTATCACGGACTTTCTGAGGGAGCTCTTCATAAGGGGATAAACAGGGTTCACGTTACATAACGAGAAAGGCCGGAGGGAATATGGGTTACGAAATCATTTCTGCGGACACGCATCTCGACATAACGTGGCTCCCAGGAGACATGTTCGTCGAGGGGGCGCCTTCGGACATGAAGGAGCGGATGCCTCGAGTAAAGGATACCGATGCCGGGCCCCGGTGGATGGTGGAAGACACCGACCTGGCGGGGGTCGGGGGCGGGGGGTTGACGGGCAACTTCAGCCGCTACGTGCGCGGCCAATCCAAGCTGCTGGACAAGATGGACGACGTGGGCTTCTTTGAAGGGATAGACGACGGGGTATATCACCCCTCCAGCGCCGACCTGCGGGTCAAGGACCAGGACATAGACGGCGTGGATGCGGAGGTGATATACGGCATCCTGGCCATTGGCGGTGGGGCGTTCTCGATACCCGGGTTCCGGGACCCGGCGGTGCTGGCCACCGTGTACAACGTCTACAACGCCTGGGTCGGCGACTTCGTAAAGGCGAACCCGCAACGGATGGCTGCGCTGGGTTGCCTCAGCGTTCACGATCCCCAGGATGCGGCGCGGCAGTTGCGCCTGGCAGCGGAGTCGGGGCTGCGGGGGGCGGAGATCAACGTGAAGAAGATGACCAAGCCGATGTATCACGGCGCGTGGGACCCACTGTGGGCGGTGTCCGAGGAGTTGGGGATGCCGGTCTCGTTCCACACCCTGGGCCTCGAGCTTCGGGGCCCGGACCCCGAGGACCAGGCGGAGTACGGGACGATACACCAGGGGATGAGCACGGTGACGTTCCAGCTGTCGGGGGCGGAGATAGTGTCGGGAGTGGTGCTGTCGGGGGCGTGCGAGCGTTACCCGGGCTTCAGGTTCGTGCTGGGGGAATGCGGGATCGGGTGGATCCCCTACGTCATCGAACGGCTGGACATGGAGTACGACGACAAGTTCTTCCGGCTGGGCCTGAATCTGAAACCGAGCGAATACTGGCGGAGACAGGGGTACTCGACCTTCCAGTACGAATACGTTTCGATGGACCAGGTGGAGAGAATCGGGGTGGACAGCATCATGTGGGGCTCCGACTATCCCCACCCGGA
>JAAXHX010000149.1:0-1870 GCA_012270635.1 Dehalococcoidia bacterium
CGCAGGAACGACGGTTAACAAGCTTGATGGACGGATAGTAGGTTAGATATGGCGGCAACGGTCATAAGGAACACGACCATCGTGACGGGAGGGCCGGGCAGGACCATCCTCCACGACTCGGCGATGGCGATAGAGGACGGGAGGGTCGCGGCCCTCGGCCCTTGGGAGGAAGTCGGGGCGCGGTTCCCGGGGGCCGAGGTGGTGGACGGTCGGGGGAAGGCCGTGCTGCCGGGCCTGATCAACGCCCATACCCACCTGCTGAAGACGATCAACCGGGGGGTCCTGGAGGACACCGGCTTCCCAACGACCCTCCGCTTCCCGGAGGACACCCGAGCCCTGATGGGAAAAGAAGAGGACAATGTCTTCGCCCTCCTGGGGGTGATAGAGTCGATACGGAGCGGGGCGACCTCTGTGCTGGAGATCGAGAAGGACATAGCCAACTACGCCGAGACCCTGGCCGCCACGGGGATGAGGATGGCGCTGGCGGAGTACGTCGAGGACGTGGACATGGAGTTGGTGCGCAAGAGCGAGTACCGCTACCTTCCAGCGAAGGCCGAGGAGGGGATGCGGAAGAGCGCCGACCTCATAGAACGCTGGCATGGCCGGGCCGAGGGTCGGGTGACGTGCATGACCTCTCCATCCACCCCGGAGTATTGCTCCCCCGATCTGTTACAGGAATGTCGCCGGACCTCCGACCGGTACGACGTCGGGATGACGGTCCACCTGAGCGAGAGCTACGACGAAGTCCAGGCCGTGATGCGGACGCGGGGAGTAAGGCCGACCCAGTACCTGTACGCCAATGGCGCCCTCGGGCCGAGGGTGGTGGCGGCGCACTGCCGCTACCTGGACGCCTCGGAGGTGGCGTTGATGGGCCAGACCCGGACCAACGTGTCGTTCAATCCGGCCATCGCTGCCCGGAGAGGAGCGGCGGCCCCGGCCACCGAGCTGGATGAGGCGGGTTGCAACATGGGCATGGGCTCCGACAACATGGACGAGAATATGGTCCACGTGCTGAGGACGGGGCTGTTCGCCGAGCGGGTGCGCCAGGGAACGCCGATGTCTCCGCAGCCGGAGCAGATGTTGGAATGGGCGACTCTGGGGAGCGCACGGGCGCTGGGCCTCGGGGATGAGGTCGGGAGCCTGGAGGTGGGCAAGAAAGCCGACCTGTTCATGATTGACACGCTCCGACCTCATCTCGTGCCGAACCACCGCATCGTGTCGGCGTTCATCCACAACGGTCAGGCCGACGACGTCGAGGCTGTGATGGTCGATGGTCGGTGGCTGATGCGGGACGGGAAGCTGCTCACCATCGATGAGGAGGACGTCGTGGCCCGGGCGGAGGAGATGGGGCAGGCCCTCTGGCGTCGGCTCTTGGAGCGCAACCCCTCGGTCCCGTTTCCCTTTGCACTGCCTCCCCGGTAGCGTCGTCCGCCCCGCCCTGTTAATATCTCCCCGTTCCCGACCCCGAAGGTCTCAGCATATCGAGGAGGACGGACATGCCTATAGTCAGAGTGGAGATGCTGCCCGGCAGGAGCGAGGCCCAGAAGGCGGAGCTGGTCAAGGCCATGACCGACGCCATGGTGGACATAGCGGGCACGCCCTCGGCGGAGGCGGTGCACGTCATCATCACGGAGACGGTGGGGGAGCACTGGGCCATGGGCGGCGAGATGCTGTCCGAGAGGATGAAGGCCAGGGCCTAGCCGTCGGGGGAGGATTGCCCCCCCCGCTCATACTTCGACAGGCTCAGCATGAGCGGCCCCGGCCCCTCCGACAGGGGTTGGCAAAGGCCTCGGAGAGGGGACGGACCCTGCCCTAATCATTTCAGATGTAGGCTGGGCATGAGCCTTTTCCTCCAAAAAAGGACACGGCG
>JAAXHX010000149.1:1920-2978 GCA_012270635.1 Dehalococcoidia bacterium
TCAGGCAGCTGGACCGGCTGGGGTTCCACTCGGCGGGATTCCCCTACCACATGACGCTGCCCCACGCGCCCATGTTCGATCGGTTCAGCAGCCACCACCTGTTCGATCCCCTGGCCCTGCTCCCGGCCCTGTTCGCCGTCACAAAAAACCTTCGGCTGGGCATTCATTCCCTGATCCTTCCCCTGCTCCCGCCCTATTTCTGGGCCAAGAACCTCTCGACCATCGACGTGATCTCGGGGGGGAGGTTGATACCGGGCATGTGCATGGGGTGGTCGCCGGGGGACTTCCAGATGGCCGGCGTGCAGGAGCATCACAGGCGCAGGGCCCGGATGACCGACGAACAGATGGAGGTTATCACCCGGCTCTGGACCGAGGATGAGGTGGACCACGAAGGCCGCTATTACCGGCTTTCGGGCGTGACCCTGGACCCGAAGCCCGCACAGAAGCCCTACCCGCCGATATGGTACGGCGGCGGTCTGCCCTCCATCCCCAGGGCGGCTCGGCATTCCACTCACATCCTTCCCCCGCCCATGCCTGTCCACGAGGTCAGGGAGCAGTGGATGCCGGCAATCGAGGAGGAGAACGAGCGGACGGGCAGCTCCCTCAAGATCAGCCTGATGAACTTCGTGGCGATAGTGGACGACGAAGACAACGTTGACCGCGAAGTGGTACCGCGCCTGCGGGAGTGCATCCGGCTAACGGAGTCGGGGGTGAAGCCTGAGGATATGGCGATAGTCGGCTCTCCAGAGACGTGCGCCGCCCGGCTGCGTGCCTTCCTGGACGCGGGAGTGGACCACTTCCTGCTGGACTTCAGCTACCGGGGGTTGGCGCCCGCGGGCTACATGCGGGAGCAGATCGAGCGGTTCGCCGCCGAGGTCGCGCCCCTAGTCTAGGCCAGAGGGATCTCCTCGGTGAGGACGGAATCGCGAAGGACCTCGACAAGATGGCGGGCGCGTCGGCCCGTGCCGTGCTCGACCTGCTGACGGCAGGAAACTCCCATCACGGCAACCTCCCAGCCTTGGCCCTTGGCTGCAATGGCCGGGAAGAGCTTCATCCCC
>JAAXHX010000150.1 GCA_012270635.1 Dehalococcoidia bacterium
GCGTCGCAACACGGCTGATATATCCTTGCCATGGGGGGCTGCTCCCTGCTCATACTTCCCTTCGACAGGCTCAGGATAAACTAGGGGCTCAGCATGAGCGGTCCTGGATTCTGATTCGGGAGGCGAGGAGATCAATAGGCCGCCAGCTCCCGGAGGGCCGCGGCTATCTTGGCGGGATTGGGCAGGGCTTCGAACTCCATGGCCGGGTGGAAGGGCATGGAGGGTATGTCCGGGGAAGCGACCCTCATTACGGGCCCGTCCAGGTGCTCGAATGCCTCCGAGGCCAGGATGGCCGAGAGCTCGGCCCCGTACCCGAGAGTGAGATTGTCCTCATACACGATGAGGGCCTTGCTGGTCTTCCGCACGGAGTCGAGAATCGTCTCTTTGTCCAGCGGCAGCAAGGTCCTCAGGTCGATCACCTCCACGCTAACGCCCTCTTGCGCCAGCTCTTCCGCCGCCTCCAGGGAGAAATGCACCATGAGCCCGTAGGTCAAAACGGTGATGTCCGTGCCTTCCCGCTTCACATCGGCAAGGCCGAGGGGCACGGTATAGTCCTCGTCAGGCACTTCGCCCCTGATCAACCGGTAGGTGCGCTTGTGTTCCAGGAACATCACGGGGTCCGGGTCCCGGATGCTGGACTTGAGCAGGCCCTTGGCGTCGTAGGGCGTGGAAGGGGCGACGACTTTGAGGCCGGGGACGTGGGCCAGCTGCACCTCTATGCTCTGCGAGTGGTAGAGACCCCCATGAATGCCGGCGCCGTAGGGAGTCCGCATCACCATGGGAACGCTGAACTCACCGTTGGAACGGTACCGGAACTTTGCGGCCTCGTTGACCAGCTGGTCGTAGGCCGGGAACATGAAGTCGGCAAACTGTATCTCGGCGACGGGGCGCATGCCGTTGACGGCCATACCGATGGCTATGCCGACGATGGCCGTCTCGGCGAGGGGGGTGTCGATAATCTGCTGCTCTCCGAAGCGAGACAGGAAGCCCTCGGTCGCACGGAAGGCCCCTCCCATGTTACCGACGTCCTCGCCCATGACGACAACCCGGTCGTCCTGCTCGAGCTCCTCCGCCAGCCCGTCCTTGATGGCCTCCAGCACCGTCTTTTCCGCCACGCTACGCTCCGTCCGCCGAGTAGATGTGGGTGTATGCGCTCTCGGGGGTGGGGTCGGGGCTTGCCTCCGCAGCATCGACGGCTTCGTCTAGGGTTGCCGTCACCTCCTGCTCGATCTGCATGGTCCGGGGCTCGTCCAGCAGGGACAAGTCGACCAGGAGGTTCCTGAACCGGGCCACGGGGTCCGACTCCTTCTCGGCGCTGAGTTCCTGGGGGGTACGGTATCGACGATGGTCATCATTGCTGCTGTGGGAGCTGAAGCGGTGCACCTTGGCCTCGATGAGGGTCGGGCCTTCGCCGCGAAGGGCGTGGTCTCGGGCTTCCCTGGTGGCCCGGACCACGTCCAGGACGTTCATGCCATCGACCGTAACCCCCGGCATCCCGTACCCTTCGGCCTTGCGGGAGATGTCCTGTACCACCATCTGCCTGGACTGCGGCACGGATATGGCCCAGCCGTTGTTTTCGCAGAGGAAGACGACGGGAAGCTTGTGGACGGCCGCGAAGTTCATGGCCTCGTGGAAATCGCCCTTGCTGGTGGCGCCGTCGCCGAAGTAGGCAACGGTGACCGCGTCCTCGCCCCGATACTTGGAAGCGAAGGCTGTGCCCACGCCGTGGAGGATCTGGGTGGCCACGCAACTGGAGCCGCTGATTATGTTGCGCTCCCTGCTGCTGTAGTGGCCGGGCAGCTGCCTGCCGCCGCTGTAGGGGTCGGCGGCCTTGCCGAGGGCGTGAAGCACTATATCCTTCGGCTCGGAGCCGAGGGCCAGGGCGACGGCGAGGTCTCGGTAGTAGGGGACAAAGATATCCGTGCCGGGCCTCATGCCGTAGACGCTGCCCACCTGCGCCGCCTCGTGGCCTTCGCAGGACACCAGGAAGTAGACCTTGCCCTGCCGCCCGAGCAGCCACAGCCTCTCCGAGACGGCGCGGGCCGTCAGCATGTCGCGATAGATGGAGACAAGGTCGGCGGGGGCGAGCCCTAGCTCGTTGGGGGAGACCTGAACGTCTGCGGTTCCGTGGGTCACAACCATCACT
>JAAXHX010000151.1 GCA_012270635.1 Dehalococcoidia bacterium
CCGGCGGCCGGGCCGGACTCGATGAGCCGGACGGGCGAGCGGTTGATGACCTCGACTGTCGCGATTCCGCCGTTGGCCTGCATCACCTGCAACGGCCTTGCGTAGCCATCGTCTTTCAAGGCGTCCTCGAACCGCCTGAGATAGCCTTGGACCGCGGGCATCACGTAGGCGTTGGCGACGGCGGTGCTGGTGCGTTCGTATTCCCGCCATTGGGGCGATATGTCGCTGGAAAGGGTTACGAGGGCGGAGGGGAACGACTCCAGGACTATGTCCCGGACGCGGCGCTCGTGGGAGGGATTGGCGTAGGAGTGGAGGAGGGCCACGGCGAAGGACTCGACCCCCAGGCCCCGCAGCGATTCCACGGCCCGGAGGACACTACCCTCGTCAAGGGATCTCCAGGCCTCGCCGGTGTGGGTCATCCGTTCGTCCACCTCCCGGATGAAGCGTCGAGCGAGCAGAGGCTGCACCTTGTCCAGGAAGAGGTCGTAGATGTTCACGCGCAGCTGGCGCTGGATGAGCAGCACGTCTCGAAAGCCTTGCGTCGTGAGCAGGCCCGTGACAGCGCCCTTGCGCTCGACCATCAGATTGGAGGCGACCGTAGTGGCGTGAACGACCTGCTCCATCTGGGCAATGCCGCGCTCCTGCAACACCGTCTCCAAGCCCTGGAGTATTCCGTCGGTCAGGTCGGCGGGACGGGTCGGGTGCTTGCCGACGGTCAGCCCGCCCGTCTCCCGGTCCTGGAGGACGTAGTCGGTGAACGTTCCACCGACGTCTATTCCGAGTCGATACCGCAATTGAGGCTCCGTGGGAATGCCGTTCAGGGGCTCGGGGCCCATTATACCCACACCGCCTCTTGTCAAAGTGGTATCATCAACCGACACTTCCCCCAGGAGGCCGCCAATGCCGGACTACAAGATCAGCGTGGGCAATACGGAAGTCCTATCCCTGACCGACGGTGCCGACCGCGCCCCTGCAACCACCCTCTTCCCCAACGTCTCCCTTTCCGAGTGGGACGCTTACCCGGGCCTTGTGGGGGAGGACGGCAAGGTGGACGTGAACTTTGGGAGCTTCGTCATACGGTCCCAGGGCAAGACCATCCTGGTCGACACGGGATGGGGCAAAGAGTACCCGGGCCTCCTGATGGATGAGCTTAGGGAGAAGGGTGTTTCCATCTATGAGATAGAGATAGTCGCGATCACCCATCTGCACGTAGACCACGTCGGGTGGAACATAACCGAAGAGAACGGCGCGTCCCGGCTCACCTTCCCCAACGCTACGTACTACATACCCAGGGAAGACTACGATTTCTACAACCGGGACCTGGAAAACAACGCCCACATGAACACCCAGGTCAACCCGCTGGAATCCCTTGGCGCGATGGTATTGGCCGAGGGAGAGGTCACACTTACGAGCGAAGTCACCATGGTCCCGACACCCGGCCACACTCCCGGCCACATGAGCCTCGGCATCCTCTCCGACGGCCAGAGAGGATACATCCTGGGCGATGTCATCAACTTCGCACCCCAGGCTAACGATACCCATTGGGAGATAATCTTCGACAACGACCATGCCCTGGCGCGCAGGACCAGGGAGGCGGTGCTGGACCGGCTGGAACGGGACGGGTCGGTGGTGGGGATGGGGCACTACATGCCGCCGAGCTTCGGCAGGTTCGTCAGGCGCGAGGGCCGACGCCTCTGGCAGGTCGTCTAAACCCTCTACCGACCACTGGCATCTCTTCAGGTCAGGAAAGCACGCTTTACCCCATCATGGGAAGCAGCTGGGGTCGGGGTTGGCAATCCAGGTTGGCCCAATCGGGGCGCGGGCGTCGGTTCACTTGTTGCAGCCATCGCTTCGTCTCGGTGGCCAATTGCTCCGTGTCCAGCCCGAGAAACGATGGGGTGAACACCCTCAGCAGCCGAATACCTTCCCCCAGCTTGTTCCTGCTTCCCTTCGCATTGTGTCCGTCCGCGTGGTGAAACCCGACGGCAATTTTGATAACGCCCTGGTAGAAGTGGCGTAACGGATACGGTGTGTCGCGCCACAGGTCCTCGAGGGTCTCGTGGCAGTCCCAGAACAGGCCTGCGTTGAATTGCTCCAGGGCCTTGTTCAGCAGGTCGGGGGATGAGCTGGGAAAGGCGTCCAGGTAGGGAGTCAGGCCCACCCGTTCCAACCTTTCCAGCCACAACATGTCCGTTCGACGCCTTTGGCGTCGGGGCGGCCAGGTCGGCAAATCCCCGGGATCTGTCGATAGTCGGCGCTCATCCATACCGGGCAATCATAACCCGTTCCAATTGACGCTCCCACCCGCAAGCCCATACCATACCGCGAGCGGCAGGGACCGAGACCCCAAACAGATGCGGAGGCGAGTCATGGAGCAGGCGCTTAAGGACGTTCGGATCCTGGACCTCACCCAGTTCGAAGCGGGTACCACGTGCACGCAGGCCCTGGCCTGGCTTGGGGCCGACGTCATCAAGGTGGAGGCCCCGGGGCGCGGCGACCCGGGCCGCTACAGCACCCCCAGGAAGGGCGACAGCGACAGCTA
>JAAXHX010000152.1:0-1003 GCA_012270635.1 Dehalococcoidia bacterium
CACATCATCACCACGCGCATACTCAGGCCAAACGTATGCCTTCCTTTCTAATTCTCGTGGGATTGGAGTGTAGCAGGGATAGCTGGCAGTGAGAATGTTTTCCAAAGACATAGCCAAGCGATATCTATCATAGACTTTCGAGTGCTTTGCGAGGCCAACCAAGTATATGGTCCTACGATGTTTCTTCTTATGATCTGCAATAGCTTCCTTGAAACCTTGACTCAGGCGGTTGAACAAGTCACCGGCGAAGACTTTACTCCTAAGTAGACCATCGCGAACTATGATTGTATCAGTGCCGAATTCCTTGTCAGTCAATATAGTGAAAATAACCGCCCATTCCATAAGTTCGCGGTAAACTTGGACCCAACTCGGGCTAGAAGATCTGTCATCATCATTTCGGCGGATCATATGGCTGAGTTGGGTGAGGTCTTGAACACCAAGAAAAGCCATCATTTTACCTAGCGGTGTAGCCGGTGCGCCGTGGTCATCAAATTGCTCACGGCTCAATGCGGTGACGTTAGTTGTAGGAGTTATCGCTTTAAGGCAGTATTCGTTGTTGCTAGAGTCAACCACTCTTACTAGTTGCACGAGAAATGGATCAAACTGAATACGATTATTGCCTCCGTCTGTCCCCACAAGGGAGATGGAAGTAGTAGTTCTCGGCTGAACTTGGCGAATCTTAGATTGTAATGGCTGAACCTCCGTCCTCAGATCATCCAACAGACGCATGTCCTGCCTGATTCGATTATCAACCTCAGCTTTTAGCGCGTGGTAACTTTGCAAATCTATCATTGCGTTTACCCCCCACTGTTTACAAGGCTAACCTAATCAATCTGTTAACTCAATATCTAAGCCAACAAATACTAGCACTAATCCCCTAGCTCCGGGTGTAGACTGCTTCCCCGACTCGGCGGGTGATTCGGCCGGCGCGGACTTCGGAGGTGACGAGGGCGAGGTCGGTGAGGTACTGCTCGACGATGTCGTGGTGGGAGTAGTCGAAGAA
>JAAXHX010000152.1:1119-6290 GCA_012270635.1 Dehalococcoidia bacterium
GGTCCCGAGGATTCTTTCGACGATGCGCATGTAACCCTCTTCGCCCAGGTAGTTCAGCACCGCCCACGCCGACGCCACCCCGCCCCCCGACCGCGACCCCGCGTTGTTGCGGGTGGAGTAGAGGCCCGAGGGCCATTGGTCGAAGGTGAAGCGCTGGTACATCTCCAGGGTCTCGTCGCGCAGCAGCAGCCCGGAGACGCCTTTGTTGGCATAGCCCAGCTTGTGAACGTCCACGGAGATGGAGGTTACGCCGCTCACGCCGAAATCGTAGTCGGGGACGTCGTAGCCGAGCTTTCTGGCGAAGGGGAGGACGAAACCGCCGTGGCAGGCGTCGACGTGGCACCAGAGCCCGTGCTCTTGGGCCAGGGCGCCGATGTCGGCTATGGGGTCGTTGACGCCGTAGGGGTAGGAGGGCGCGGAGCCGGCGACCATGATGGTGTTGGGGTTGATTGCGTCGGCCATGGCGTCGACGTCCGCACGGTAGTCGACGCTGGTCGGGACCCGGACGGTCTTGATGCCGAGGATGTGGGTGGCCTTGTCGAAGGCGGGGTGGGCGGCCCGGGGCACGACTATCTCGGGGGCGGTGGCGGAAGGCCTGTGGTCTCGAGCCCAGGCCTTGGCCGTCTTCACGGCAACTACGATGCTCTCGGTGCCGCCGGAGGTGACGCTGCCCCCGGCGCCCTCGGGGGCGGTTAGCATTTCCAGGAGGGCGTCGATGAGCTCGCGTTCGTACCTGACGAGGCTGGGGAAGAGGTCGGGGGCGAAGAGGGCGTTGTGGTTGATGTACATCTGGTAGGCCTCGTTGGCCACCCGAACCACGTCCTCACCGCCGAAGTAGCTGCCACCCTTGAACTGCCGGGGGGCGTACCAAGGCTTGTCCTTCTCATGGGCGGACTCCATGTCGGTGCGGACGTCGGGCCAGGGTCGGGAGTGGGGAGGGAATTTGGGTGGGGTCATGGTCAAACTCCTGGGGCGCTATCCTCGGGACCAGCGATTTTGGGATAGAGAATCGCAGTTTTTAGGTCAAGGCAAAGGAGTCTTTAAGTGTGCATCCTTGGGCGGCAGGGCATCGCAGGGCGGCCTTTCACACAACCCTCGAGTTCCGTGTGTCAGGGGATCTGCAGCCATTTCTCGCCACCTTTGTCTAGTTCTGAATTCATGCTCGACTCTCCTCTGCGAGGAGATCATCCAGGACGACGATAGGCAATCCTTGGACGCGGCGGAAGTCGGTGTCGTTGGTAACGAAAAGAGTGCAGTCCACGCTAAGAGCCGTTGCCGCGTGAAGCGCATCCGGAATCTTAAGCCCGGTATCGGCTCGGATACGGGCCGCATCCTCCCACAGTTCGCGCGTGGCCGGAATCAGACTAACTTCATGCGCATCGAACAGCGATCGGAGTAGTGTATCGACAATCTCGTTTCCTTCACGCAGGGGTCTAACGAGCGTTTCCAAAACTACCAAGTCGCTGCTCACGATGGTGAATTGCCCCGTCTGAGCCCGTCGCCACATAGGTTCGAGCAACGTGCGATATGGTTCTATGCGCTCCACGCTGTAGATAAAGCCATTAGTGTCGAGATAAACGGAACCGCTGGTCGGTAAGGTCAGCGGTCCCACGATGCCCTCTCTTCTTTGAGGTAGTCGTCAACTTCCTTCGCAGTCTTGAAGAGGCGCTGCCCCGACGCCTCAGCCAGAATGTCTACTGCGGAGCGTCGTTCAGCCAACGAGGAGCGCAACACTACTACATCCACGATCTGCCCCACCTCCAACTCTGGGCTGACAACCTCCACCTTGCCTCCCTGCTGTACCGTCACCTTCTGGTGGAACACCTTTTGCATTGTGGCGCCTCTCTATTTCGCTATATCTAAGTTGCCAGGGAGCGGATGCCGTAGAGGTCATACTGAACGGTGGAATTATGAGCACAGGTGCGCCTGGTGGAGATGGGGGGATTCGAACCCCCGGCCTCCGCATTGCGAACGCGGCGCTCTCCCAACTGAGCTACATCCCCAATCAGGAAGCGAATATATCAGGGCGTGAACAGGGGGTCAATTGCGGGATCAGCGTAGACAGGAAGGAGGGCGCTAGCGGGTTGGGCGGAAGTAGGGAAGGGTTACCCCGACCTCGGCCTCTTCGAAGACCACTTCGACCCGCATCCCGATTCGCACATCCTCGACGGGGCATTCGACCAGGTGGCTTATCATCCTGACACCCTCGTCGAGGTCGACCATTATGACGGTCCACGGGACCCGACCCCTCAGCGCAGGGTGGATCGCCTGGTGGGTCACGGTATAGCTGTAGACCGTCCCCCGCCCAGACACCCTCTTCCAGTCCAGCCCTCCTTGTCGGCAGCCGGGGCACATGGGCCGGGGAGGATGCCGGAGGATGTCGCACCGGGGGCAATGCTGAATGACCAGCTCCCGGCGGTTGCAGGCCTCCCAAAACTCCCGGTTGTCGATGGTGGGGATGGGCAGGGGGAGGGGAGTTTCTTCAGTCATGGCCGGCTACCTTCGGAGAATCATCGCGCCGACGCCCTCGCCGGTGTCCACGAGGACGAACTCGGCGTCTGGGACCTGGGCGGTGGAACAGCCGCGCAGCTGTCTTACGCCTTCGATGATGTGGTTCACGGTATGAACATAGGCTTCCGAAAGGTGCCCCCCCGCCGTATTGACGGGAAGCTCGCCGCCGATTTCGATCCTGCCACCCTCCACGAAGGCGCCGCCTTCGCCCTTGGCGCAGAAGCCGTAGTCCTCCAGGGCAAAGAGGACGAGGGCGCTGAAGTGATCGTATATCTGGGCGGCGTCGACGTCCTGGGGGGTTATGCCAGCCATATTGAAGAGCCGGGGGCCGGATACGGCGGCGACGGTCTGGGAGATAGGCCCGTTCTCCAGTATCGGCGGGACGAGGCTCTGGGCGACGGCGGAAACGTATACGGGCCGGCGACGCATGTCTCGGGCCCGCTCGGCGGAGGAGATCACTATCGCCGCGCCTCCGTCGGTCTCCAGGCAGCAATCGAAGAGGTGGAATGGGTCATAGATCATGCGCGAGTTCTGGTGGTCCTCGATGGTCATGGGTCGGCCGTGCATTATGGCACGGGGATTGAGGTTGGCATGCTTTCTGCATGCGACGGCAATGGCGCCGAACTGCGCGCTGGTGGTGCCGTATTCGTACATGTGGCGTCGGGCGTACATGGCCAGCTGCTGGCCCGGGACCAGGAGCCCGAAGGGTTCCATGAAGGCCGACTGTCCCTGGCCCCGCCGGCCGGTTATCGCTCCCGACCCGTACCTCTTGCCGGACCTGCCGTTCATGGCTCGGTAGAGGAGTACGTTGTTGGCCATCCCGCAGGCCACCGCCATGCAGGCGTGGGCTACCAGGCCTCCGGCCGCGGTGCCCGTGTAGGCAAGCTCATCGTAGAAGGTGAGCTCGGGGATGCCGAGGGAAGCGATGACCTCCTCCTCGGTGGTGGGGTCGACGACGAAGCGGACCATGCCGTCGATGTCCTCGGGCCGGAGTCCCGCGTCCTCTATGGCCTTCATGGAGGCCTCGATGACGAGGGAAAGCTCGCTGCGCCCGGAGTCCTTGGAGTACTCGGTCTCGCCGATGCCGACGATGGCGCACCTGTCTTTGATGCCGTCCATTCGCTCCTGTCTCACGCCCGATTGGCCGTCTAAACGACGCCCCGGCTACGTAGGTCTTCGATCTTGTCGGGGGTCATGCCCGGGAGCCGGGCGAGGATTTCTCCGGTGTGCTCTCCGGCCGCCGGGACCTTGCCGACGGCCCCCTTGGTCTTGGAGAACTTGATGCTGAGGCCCGGGGCCATTATCTTCCCCTGGCCGTCCTCCGTCGGCACCTCCACCATCATCTTGCGCTGGTGAAGGTGGGGGTCTCGGGCCATCTGGGCGGGGGTTTGAACGGGGCCGACGGGCACCTCGGCGGCGACCAGTCTCTCGGTAACGTCGGCGACGGAGTTCTCGGCGACCCATTCCTCGAGCAGCGCCAGGCGCTTCGCCTTGGAGCCGTCGTCGGCTTCGAAACCGAGGATGTCGGGGTTTTCGGCGAGCTCGTGGCGGCCCATGGCGATGAAGACCCGGGTCCAGAGCGTCCGGGAGGTTGCCGGGATGGTTACGTACCCATCTTTGGCCTTGTAGACCGACCCGTAGTAGTCTTCGGTCCCGGCCCCCGTGCCCAGGTGGTGAGATATGGGGATTTCCGTGAGGGTAACGCCCGTGTCGAGCAGGCTCACGTCTATGACCTGGCCTTCGCCCGTGGCGTTGCGGTGAATGATCGCCCCCAGGGTGCCGATGCAGGCGTGAAGGGAGGTTATACGGTCGATGATGGGGGATCCGGTGAGGACGGGGTGGCCTTCGTGGATGCCGGTAATCTCCATCAGCCCCGACATCGCCTGGCCTATGGGGTCGAAGGCGGGTCGGTCCCTGTAGGGACCGTACTGACCGAAGCCCGACACCGACGTGAGGATGATGTCGGGCTTGATCTTCTTGAGCTCGTCGTAGCCGAAGCCCATCTTGGCAATGACGCCCGGCCTGAAGTTTTCGAGGACGACGTCGGCGGTCTTGACGAGCTCCCGGAATATCTCCTTGCCCTCGGCGGAGCGCATGTTGAGGGTAATGCTCTTCTTGCCCCGGTTGTAGACGGTGAAGTAGACGCTGGTGCCGTTGACCAGGGGTGCGTGGGCGCGAGTCTCCTCACCGCCGGGCTTTTCGACCTTCACGACCTCGGCGCCCATGTCGGACATGAGAAGGCCGGCCCGGGGCCCGGCCTGGTACCGGGCCAGTTCCAGGACCTTTACACCATCCAGGCAACCGCTCACCGCTCGGGCCTCCTGCAGTCGAATTTCACGGGGCCAGGGTGCATGTTAACACACGGGCGGGGGCGAGTTACGCAGGCGACAACGGATGGCAATGGGCTTGCTTTCGGGTCATGCAAGGGAGTCCAGGAAGTCCAGCATTATCTTGTTGGTGGCCAGGGGTTGCTCGATGGACGGGTCGTGGCCGGCGTTCTTTATCCAGTGCACCTGGGAGCCCGCTATGCCTTCGTGGAGGGCGTGGGAGCCGTCGACGTAGGCGTCTTCTTCGCCGCAGATCACGCAGGTCGGGACGGTTACATCGCCCAGCCTGGGCGCCTGGTTGAAGGCGTTGCACGCCTCCAGGTCCCCGATCCC
>JAAXHX010000153.1 GCA_012270635.1 Dehalococcoidia bacterium
CGCGTTCGCCAGGGCCGCAAGGTCCTCATGGTCCACGGCGCCTTCGACAACCATCGCGTCTGGCGACACCAGCACGCCTACCTGGAGCGCGAACACACCCCCTTGTCCATCGACCTGCCCGGTCACGGCGAGTCCCAGGGCCCGGCCATCGACGACCCAGCCCTCTTCCGAGAATTCATCAAGGCTTTCGTCGACGTGATGGACCTGCCGCCTTTCGTCTTTGCCGGCCACTCCATGGGCGGGTCCATGGCCCTGGACTACGCCATCCACCACCCCGAGGACGTCGAGGGGCTGATTCTTGTGGGAGCAGGCGCCCAATGGGATATGCCCGCCGAGGACCTGAAACTTTGGAAATCCGACCCCGACCGCGCTCACCGGGAGAACATCGGGCTGCTGGTTTCCAGGAAGACTCCCGGGCGGATAGTGGACGACTATGCAAAACAGCTAGCTGGCCAGGGCTCCGAGGCCTGCATCGCCGACTTCCTGAACTGCGACAAGTATGACCTGCTGCGCCGCATCGGGGAGATCCGCGTACCGGGCCTCGTCGCCGCGGGCGATGAGGAGGAGTGGATCGAGAGCTCGAGACAGATCCACGCCAGTGACATGAATACCACATTCGAGATAGTTCCGGCGGCCGGCCACGCCGTCATGATAGAGCAGCCCGCCCTGCTCAACGAAGTCATCGGGGCCTACCTCGCAAGGCTGCCCTGATGGTACACGGGCCCTAGTAAATCGAGTTGGGGGAACAGATGCCACACGTACATGTGAATGGAAAGAAGGCCTTCTACGCCAGCCCGCGGGACATAGCGGCGGGGCAGCAGAAGGGTAGGACGGTGCTGCTGGTCCACGGCGCCCGGAGCAACCACCGTATATGGGCCCCGCAGCTCCAGGCCCTCGCCCCGTGGCACACACCGATAGCGATGGACCTGCCGGGCCACGGGGATTCCGAGGGACCGGGTTCAACCAACGTCTCCGACTACCGGGACTTCGTAAAAGGGCTGGTCGACGCCCTGGGCCTCGACGCTTTCGTCATTGCCGGCCACTCCATGGGCGGCTCCATCGCGCTGGACTTTGCGCTTACCTACCCGGGCGTCGAGGCCCTTATCCCCGTCGGCTCAGCGCCTCGGTGGAACATCCCCACCGACTACATAGACCGCTACCGCTCGGACCC
>JAAXHX010000154.1 GCA_012270635.1 Dehalococcoidia bacterium
GTCAGGTATCAATACGGACGTGCCCGGACCCGGGCCGTGGAACAGTAAAATTGCCTTGCGTGCCGAAAAAGCCCAAGCCTATAATTGCATCCGTCGGGGGAGGGGGGACAAGTGAAGCGACAACAGCTTACCGCTGATCGGTTCGAGCGCCTGGGCTCCGACAGGCCTGGCGAAGACGTACTTCGACGAAAGGGCCGTTCCCATCATCCGCTCCGGCTGAGGCCTCGGCTGCCGGGTGTGGTGAACTTCGGCAAGGTGGTTTTCACGGAAACGCCGTTGCTCCTTTCGTTGTCCATCGTCGCGTTCATGGCGGGAGTGGTGGCCACGCTGATCTATTTCCTCGAAAGGAGCTCCAACGCCAACGTCGACAGCTTCGTGGACGCCCTTTGGTGGGCCATATTCACCATGCAGACTCACGGCAACAGCTGGAGACCCGACACTTTCTGGGGCAGCGTGGTGGCGGGCGCCTGGTCGATTGTCGGCACGATTATCTTCTACGGCGCGATCATAGCCAGCGTAACGGTCTTCTTCATGCGCAGGCGGGAGCGGACGGAAGTGGAACTGATAACGACCATAAAGCGCAACCTGGACGACCTCGACAAGCTCAGCATGGAAGAGTTGGAACTCCTCCGGGAGTCGACCAACAACCTAGTGGGGTTGCACATAGAGCAGCTGAAAATGCGCAACCCAAACCGGTGATGAGCATGCCCCCGACCCCCTTCTCGAGTTAAAATAGCGCTGATGATTTACCGACGCATCATGGTGGCAGTCGACGGCAACACCGCCGACGAAGAGGCGATATCGCTGGCGTGCAGCTTCGCCCAGGAGGGCGGGGGCACGGTGTTCGTGTTGTACGTCATCGAGGTGCCCTGGTCCTATCCCCTCGACGCCGAGATGGGCCTGGAGGTGCGCAAGGCGGAGGCCGTGTTGGACTATATGGAGAGCCTGGCCAAGAGCCAGCACACCTCCGTCCAGACGGAGGTCCTCCAGGCCCGGAACGCCGGGCTGGGCGTGGTCAAAGCCGCCATTGACCGTCGTGTAGACCTGATAGTGATGAACACCCCCTACGAAAGAAAGTACGGGGAATTCACCCTCGGCAGCGCTGCGCCTTACGTTCTGGAGAACGCCAGGTGTCACGTCTGGCTTTACCGCGGCCCGATGAACGGGGCCGGATAGCCGGGCGCTCAGCCTTGGCGGGAAGCATAAACTGGTCTCCGAAATGAGACTTGGGGAACGGGCATGAACATAGTTATCGCCGGATGCGGCAGGGTCGGGGGGAGGCTGGGAACGGTGCTGGACGCCGAGGGGCACAAGGTCACCGTCATGGACATTGACGGTGACAGCTTCCGTTTCCTGGGGCCCGGGTTCCGCGGCAACGCTATAATAGGAGATGGCACCGACGACGATGACCTCGTCCGGGCCGACATTGACGATACCGACGTGTTCGTAGCCGCCACCCGCGCCGATTCCTGCAACCTGCTGGCAGCCCAAAAGGCGAAGATACAGTTCAAGGTGCCCAAGGTGGTATGCCGGCTGTACGATCCGGTCCAGAAGGACCTGTTCCGGGACTTCGGCGTCGAAACCGTCACTCCGACCACGGTGACCGTAGAACTCCTGAAAGACGCCATAGAGAGATAGGCGGGCAGAGATTGTACATATTGCTGGTCGGAGGGGGGACACTGGCCTACAACCTGGCCAAGGACCTCATGTCTCGGTCCCATGAAGTGTTGATAATAGAACGCGATCGGGACCGCGGCGCAGAGTTGGCCCGGGACCTGGGAGACGTGGTAATTAGGGGCAACGGCTGCGATGCCACCGTGCTTGAAGCGGCGGGAGCTAGCCGCGCCGACACCCTGATTGCCACAACGCGGCGGGACAAAGACAACCTGACGGCCTGCCAGGTTGCCAAGGCCCGGTTCAGAGTCCCGCGCACCATTGCCACAATAAACGACCCTCGCAACGAGTCTCTATTTGAAAAGCTGGGCGTGGACGTTACCGTTAGCGTGACCGGCCTCATCCTGTCGCATATAGAGCACCGGATTCCCGAGCAGGCGGCGGTCCCCCTTCTGGACATCCGAGGCTCCGGGGCGGAGCTGGTCTCGGTGAGAATTCCCGGCAACCGGGGTGTCGACGGTAAGCGGCTGGGGGAAATCGAACTCCCCTCCGGGACATTCATAACCGTCATCATCAACAAGGACGGTGTGGCCCAGGCTCCGGACCCCGACCTCGTGCTGAACGAGGCCGACGAGGTTATAGCAGTCACCGCCGGACAGGACGAGGACGTGCTGCGGGCCGCGCTGTTCGGAGAAAATTCCTCGAACTCCGAATGAGCAAGAGGCTTGGCTTCCTGGGCCCCGCGGGCACCTTCACCGAGGAGGCCGCCCTCCTCTACGACTCCGAGGCGAGATTGGTGCCCCTGCCTTCCGTATCCGCGGTGGGTTCGGCGGTGATGTCGGGGATGGTGGAGGAGGGCGTGGTGGCCATCGAGAACAGCATCGAAGGCTCGGTCACCGATACGCTGGACCTGCTCATCCATGGCTCGGACCTGGCCATCAGGTACGAGGTGGTGTTGCCCATACGTCACTGCCTCCTGGTGCTTCCCGGCGCCCAGGCCAGCGACATCAGGGTGGTCTATTCCCATCCCCAGGCCCTTGCCCAGAGTCGGCGCTTCCTGGAAAGCTGTTTTCCCAAGGCCCAGATGGAGGCGGCGCTGAGCACCGCCGCGGGGGTCGAAGAAGTGAAGAGAGGCGACGGATCAGTGGCGGCGGTGGCGACCAGGCGCGCCGCCGACCTATATGGTGTCCAGGTCCTCGCCTCGGACATCCAGGAGACGATGGCCAATGTCACCAGGTTCGTGGTCCTGGCCACGGAAGACCATGCCCCCACGGGGTCGGACCGCACCTCCCTCTGCTTCTATTTCGATGACGACCGACCGGGAATCCTGGTGGAGGTCCTGGGAGAGTTCGCCCGGAGGGATATCAACCTGGGCAAGATAGAGTCCCGACCCTCCAGGGACGCCCTGGGACGCTACATCTTCCTGGTGGACCTGTTCGGCCACCGGGAAGACCCGCCTGTAAGCGAAGCTCTCGCCCAGGTGAGGGACATCACCTCGCGGCTGAGGGTGTTCGGGTCTTACCCACGGTTCAAGGAGTAGCCGGGACGGGGCTTTCGCCTAAGGAGCAATGAAGACCCTGTCGCGGGCGCGGCTCAGTCTTGCTGCTCGGCCCCGGGCCCCCGGCGTCGCCTGACCATCTCGTCCAGCTCGGCAACCTTCTCGGCGGCGGCTTTCTTGCCCTGCTCCACGGCCTCGTCCACCCGAGCCCTGAACTCCTTTTGAGCGTCCTGTGCGGAGGGGTCGGACGGCTGTCCGTTCTCACCTTGGTACTGGAACTGGGGCGAGACGGCCAGGACGATTGCCGCCCCCGCCGCGCCCCCCATGAGAAATCCTAAGATGAATGCAAACATGATCGGGCTCCTTTTACTTCGGCGGAAACATCGACGCGAGGTTGGTCAAGGATTTAGGTCAGGGGCCTCGTCGAGGGCTATTCCTTGGAAAACTTGCTGAGAAAGGACAGCGCCTTCCTGGCCCCGACCGCCACGCCCCACGTCTTGATGAGCGGCCTTATCACCGCATCGGTGATCATAGTGGACGTCGCAGCTACGTTTCCCAAGGTGACCCGGGTGTTGTCCAGGTTGCCCTTTGCGGCGTCTATGAGTCCGCCCATCTTGCGGTAGAAGAGCCAGGCAATCAGGATCAGCACCACGACGAGCAGGGTGCCCAAACCGAAAAATACGATTAGCACTACGTCTCTAATCGCGCCCAGAACCAAGAAGTCCAACAACCTACGCCTCCTGAAAAGTCCGGCGAGATGTTAGCACACGCCTATGGGAGCCGCAAACGTGAGGTATATCCGTGAATATCAGACGTTGCGAGACGTATCCACGACGTCCCATATGGCGTTCCAGACAAGGACGACGCCCGGGCCCTTCAAGAGAATGGTCGGGATACTAAGCCCTGCCTCCAACCCAAAAAACAAGGTTGACAAACTACCCAAGCTATGGAGCTAATGGCGCTCCATTCCATTGGGGGTCCTAGTACGGGGGCCGGGGCGTTTTTACGATGTAGGGAAAGAGCCCTATCGGACTCTGGGCATGTGGCCCACGCCACTGCCGATGGGCTCGTTGATGAATACGTCGCCGTTGCGTATCTTCAGGTTATACCCACAACTGGGGTTGCTGCACACCCATGCCTTGTATCTTATGGCAGCTCCCTGTCCACCGAAATCGGAAAGCGGCAACAGTTCTCCGCTGCTACAGGCCTGGCATGTGGGAAATGATTCAGACACCTCTCTCCCCCTCCACATTGTTAAATTTTTTACAAAGTCTGTATTTCAATATAACACCGAGCAACTTAGTTATGCAAGCCGTAGGCACGAAAGAGTTCAAGGAAGGTAATGGAGCGTCCGCCCTTAGCTCTAGGCCGGCGGAGCGGTGCGCGCCAAGGCGTCCCGGACTTCGGGGTAGGCGTGCTTGGTCATGCGGGCCGGGAGTCTGGGCTTGGGCCCCTCGTCCTCGACTTTAAGGCAGACGAGGATAGGGCCTGGTCTCTCCAGGATGTCCGGCAGGGCCAGAGAGAACTCCTCCAGCTCATCGAACTCGAAGACGTTGGGGTAGCCCGCGGCCTTCGCCAAGCCCGCGAAGGAAAATTTCTCCGCACCCGGCAGGGGCTGCGCCCCGCTCAGGCCGTAGACGTTGTTCTGGTAGACGAAGTGGACGAAGTTCGTCGGGGCCATGTTTGCTATCGTGACCAGGGACCCGAGGTTCATCAGCAGGCTTCCGTCCGAGTCCACGACCTGGACTTTCAGGTCGGGGCGCCCAAGGGCAAGGCCGAGACCTATGGAAGACGCCTTGCTCATCGAGTTGATCAGGGGCAGGTGAAACTCCCGTCGGTCGGATATCGAGTCCCAGATGGTGAAGGGGGTCTCCGTGGTTATCATCACGGAGTCTCCCTGGTGACGGGAGATAGCCTTGAGGGCCTCGATGCCGGGAATCATCCCTGCTGGTACTCCGCGCCTATGAGCACCGCCACGGGCATCGATCTTTCCTGGGTCTCGGCGTAGGCCTTGGGGATGCGGGCCACGTCTTCGTCGGTCTCGACCAGGTGGTAGTCGATTCCCCAAGCTTTGAGCACGGGTTCCAGGTAGGTGGCGGCGGAGTCGACGATGGGCCCTTCCCGCTTGAACCCCCGATACCCGATGAAGATCAGCAGCGGCAGCCCGACGTCCAGGGCGAGCCCACGGACCGCGTCCCCCGACTCGTAGAAGCCCGTGCTCTGGATCATGCAGACGGGTTTCTGGCCCCCCAGGATAAGGCCCATGGCTATGGGTATGGCTTCCCCCTCCCGGCAGACGGGGACGAGCTTGATGTCAGGGTCTGAGGAAACGGCATCGTATAGGAAGCGGCTTTCGGTGTCGGGGAGCCAGACCACGTGGCTGACCCCGAGCTTCTTCAACTCCCCCAGGATGGCGCCGGGGGTGAGAGTCTTGCCGTTTTCAGTCATGGCGTCGGAGATAGTAACACGCGGGTCGGTGGGGGACTCTAGCCGGAAGGGATGATGGCACGGCGGTGAGAGGCCACGCTTATCTTCTTGTCGCCCTCGTAGGCTTCGATGGAATAGGTGAGCTTGTTCTTGTCCACACCCGTGAGCTCTGATCGGACCGTGACTCTGCCCCCGATGGCCGTGGGAGCGATGTGCCGCAGCCCGTCCACCGCGAAGCCGACGGTCGTGAAGCCTTTCGGCAGCCGGTGGTCGGTGGCCTTTATGCTGGTGTCTTCCATCAGACCGAGGAGGGCGGGGGTCGAAAGAACGTCGGCGCCCTCCTTGCCGGTGCGGTTTGTGGTCATGTCCTTGGTTATCGAGACCACTTGCTCTGCCTTTTGGCCCGCTTGGATATTGCTCAAGTCCATGGCTTTTCTCAGTCTCCCCGTCGACGATTTGGCCGGAAGGCTATTCTACAACACCCGTGCCCCTAGCCGCCGCTCCCCACCCTGCGCCGATAGAAAAGGTAGGCTGCTATCAGCGTAGTGGGTATCAGGAGTATTACAGCCCCTAGGATTAGCACCGCGGTCCACCCGTCGACGCCGAACATGGTGTCGAGGCGGTGCATGATCGCGTCCAGCAAGTCGGGGTCGATGGCCCCTTCGTGGTGAGCAAGGATAACCGGAAGCAAGACCGGGCCCCCTAGTCTGTTGCCAGCACGGGTGTGGGGCTCTGGTACTTCATGGAGTATTTCTTCTCCCGGATGGTGAAGGCAGAAAGGGCCGCGGGGACCAACAGCAGTCCCACGATGGCGAAGGGGAGGTCGTAGCCGCCGGTGATGTCCCGCATCTCGCCGGCGAACTGGACGCTGACGGCGCTGCCGACCTGATGGGCGAGAAAGGCGATGCTGCTGATGGTGCCGAGGGCCCTGACACCGTATACATCGGCGGTGAGGGAGGTGGTGAGGGGGGCGGTGGCCCACCAGGAGAAGCCGGCGACGGCGACGAAGCTCCACAGTCCCCAACCCCCCGGGACCAGGAGGAGGAGGGCATAGCTGCAGCCTCGGGCGGCGTAGACCAGGGCGAGGAGATTCTTCCGGCCCATCCTGTCGGATATCAGGCTTATGCCCACGACGCCCACGACGTTCAATCCGTTCATCACACCGAAGGCAAGGGCGGCGTAGGACTCGGTGAACCCCTTGTCGACGGCGTAGGGTACGAAGTGGGTGCCCATGATGGCGGTGGTTGCGCCGCACACGAAATACGCGCCGCACATCTGCCAGATGGGGGCGGAACGGAAGGCGCGGGTCCAGGAGTCGGACTCCAGGGGGCCCCTGGGGGGGACGTAGGCAGGTTGGGAGCTGCGCCCGACCTCGCGGGGAGGGGTAGAGTCGCCGTCGGGCTCAAGGCCTACGTCCTGGGGGTTCTCCCTGATGATTAAAAAGGCGGCGGGCAAAGCAAATACGAGGATAAGTCCGCCAAGGACGACCCAGGAGATGCGCCAATTGGTGGCTTCTATGAGGTAATTCGCGAAGGGGACTATGAGGAGGCCACCGATGGATGCCCCGGCCATGCTGATGCCCAGGACGGCGGCGCGGTGTCGGCGGAACCACTTGGCTAGAACGGCGCCCGTTATCGGGTCCCCAGCGCCGCTGGTGGCTACGGATGCGACGAAGCCAAACAGCACGATGAGGTAGATGAGGTGGGAGGTCCACACCAGGAGGACCGTGGACACGCCCAGGATGAGAAGGCTGGGGATCACGATCTTGCGAGCGCCATAGCGGTCGTAGAGGCGGCCGAGGAAGGGTTGGGTAAAGCCGTTGACCAGGAGTCCTATGGAAGCGGCAAGGGAGATGTTGCCGCGGTCCCATCCGAAGTCCTCGCTCATGGGCAGGACGAAGACGGTGAAGCTGCTGCGTCCACCTATGGAGACGAAGTTGATGAAAAAGCAGAGGCCGACAATGAGCCACCCGTAGAACAGGGGACTGCGAGGGGCCCGGCCTGCCTGGGAACCAGCTAGATCAGCCATAAATAGGTCTCGGGGGTAGTGGGTTCAGAGTAACACTACGGGACGGGAGTTGGCAAAGATGGGCCGCATTGCTGTGGGTCGTGTTAACCTAGCACGCGAAGGTCAAGTCCCGTCCTCGATGCAACCGGGCCGGAGGTGCAACCGTGACCAGCGCAAAACCGACTTTCCTGACCGAGACATTCGGCGGCTATTTCCACCGGGAAGTCCCCCAGGAGGACGTCGACCTGACCCACGTCGGGCCCGGGACCCCGGCCGGTGAGTATCTGCGCCGCTTCTGGCAGCCAGTTGCCCACTCCGCCGACCTGGAGGACCTGCCCGTCAGGATACGCATTTTGGGAGAGGACCTGGTCGCGTTTCGGGACGGCAATGGCAGGGCGGGGCTGCTGGAGCTGCATTGCTGCCACAGGGGAACGTCCCTGGAATACGGCAAGATCGAAGGCCCGGGGATCCGGTGCTGCTACCACGGGTGGCTCTTCGATGTCAGCGGAAAAATCCTGGAAACGCCGGGCGAACCCGAGACCAGCACCCTGAAGGACCGGCTCTACCATGGCGCCTATCCCGTCCACGAGTTCAACGGCCTCGTCTTCGCCTACATGGGCCCCCCGGACAAAATCCATCCCTTCCCCATTTACGACGCCTATACGGCCCCCGGCATGACCCTCGCGGTCGGGACGAAGAACATCAAGCGCTGCAACTGGCTCCAAGTGATGGACAACGTGGTCGACCCCGTCCACGAGGCCTTTCTCCACGCCCGGATAAGCAACGTGCAGTTCACCGACTCGGAGGGCAGTCCCGTCGAAGCTCTGCTGGACGTGGGCGCTTTCGATGTGCTGGAGTCGCCCATAGGGTTGATGTGCTGCGTGACCCGCAGGATTGACGGGCACATCTGGTCCCATAACGTCGAGTACATAGCCCCGAATATAGCCCACATCCCCCTCCCCCCGGACCTGCCGCCCCAGTACAACGAAGATATGGACCGGGTCTGTTTCTACCCCACCTTGTTCCGATGGCGGGTGCCCCAGGACGACACCAACACCCTGGAGTTCACCTTTACCCGTACACCCGAGGGCCAAGAGGACGCCTATACCAACAACCCCGAGTTCGCCACCATGGCCCAGCTTGCCGGGGCCAACCGCCCCTACGAGGACCGGCAGCGCTTCCCCGCCGACTACGATGCGCAGGTGGGGCAGCGGGACATCGCCGTCCACGACCTGGAGCACCTGGCATCTACGGACAGGGGAGTCATAATGATGCGCCGGATGATCCGGGATGGCATCCGGGCCATGGGCCGCGGCGACGACCCCGTAGGCGTCTTCCGGGACCCGCCAACCGGGCCCATCCCCACCTACGGTTACGAGACCTCCGCCAAAGTCCCCCCCGCCCCGACCCCGGAGGAGGACGATGAACTCATACGGGAGACGGGGCTGGGATTTGCCAGGGAATACCTGTCGGCCCCGCCTGCTCAGTCTCCGTATCTGAGGATTAAATGAGGGGGGGCCGTCAACTGGGAAGCCATCAGGATTGGTTGGCGCTGATATGGAGTTGAGCGGTGGCCGCGGGTTTTGACATCGTCGTGGTAGGGGGCGGGGTTGTCGGGTTGGCAACGGCCCTCCGGCTATCCCGTCGTTTCCCCTCGGCGCGATGCGCGGTCCTGGAGAAAGAGGACTCCCTAGGCAGGCACCAGACGGGTCACAACAACTGCGTAATTCACACGGGCATCTACTACCGCCCCGGCTCCCTGAAGGCGAGAAACTGCGTGCGCGGCGCCCGGATGCTCAAGGACTTCTGCTACGAGAACGGAGTCGAATACGAGGCGTGTGGCAAGGTCATCGTGGCGACGAGGGAGTCGGAGGTCCCGGCCCTGGAGGAGCTACACCGGCGGGGTACGGCCAACGGGGTCACGGGGCTGGAGATGATCGGCTCCGAGAGGCTCCGGGAGATCGAGCCTCACGCCGGCGGCGTGAAAGCCATCCACTCGCCTGAGACGGCCATCGTGGACTACAACGCAGTCACCGAAGCTTACGCTAGGCTGTTCCGAGAGTCGGGTGGGGAGGTGTGGACGGGGACACGGGTAAAGGGGATCAGGTCTCGGGGAGGCGCGATGGAGGTGGACACGGTCCGGGGCCCTGTCGGCACCCGGTGCCTGGTCAACTGCGCCGGTCTTCACGCCGACCGGGTCGCGGCAATGGCGGGCGTCCAGACCGAGGTCCGTCTCATTCCATTCCGCGGCGAGTTCTATGCGCTGAAACCTGAAGCGAGGAGGCTCGTGCGCAATCTCATATACCCGGTCCCCGACCCCCGGTTTCCGTTCCTCGGCGCGACTTTCGGGAGAATAAAGGGAGGGGTGATACGGACCGGCCCCAACGCAATGGTGGCCGGGTCAAGGGAGGGATATTCGATCACCGATTTAGACCCAAAGGAAGTGTGGACGATACTGTCTCAGCCGGCTTTCTGGAGGATGGCGGCGCGGTACTGGAGAACGGGCCTACAGGAGATGTACTTCTCGCTCAGCAAAGGGACCTACGTACGGTCGATGCAGAAACTTGTCCCGGAGGTCGAGGCGCGAGACCTGGAGAAATGGGGGAGCGGCGTGCGGGCCCAGGCCATCCTCCCAAACGGCGCCCTTGTGGACGACTTCGTAATCAGAGAGACCCGCAACGCGGTGCACGTGATCAACGCCCCGTCGCCCGGGGCCACGTCCTCGCTATCCATAGGGGAGTACGTAGCTGACAGGGCAGCATCGATTTTCGATCTGCCCGCGGCTTAGCCCCGAACGCCCCAGCACCACGCGGCAGGCGTGCCCACTCCCCTGGAACCAAGTACCCGTCCGCCCCGGGCCTCGACCCAGGATTCCACCTCCTCGCCGGTGAGCGGTGCGCCGTCCCAGGTCTTACCCGCCTCCCGGGCGTCTATGCCAAATAGGCGAGGCAGCAGGGGGACGCGCCAACGGTCGAGGACACCCCAGATGAGCCGGCCTCTCCATTCGACTCGACGGTCGGTCTCTCCGTTGTATTGGAACAGAAACCCTCCCCCCGGCCTTAGGACCCGGATCATCTCGGCGACGTTATGAAGCACGATCTCCTTCTGTGGGACATGCTGGAAGACGAGGAAGCTGAAGGCGAAGTCCAGGGCGCCGG
>JAAXHX010000155.1 GCA_012270635.1 Dehalococcoidia bacterium
TACGTGCAGGACATCGGGGGTCGAGACATCAGGGACCGGTTCGGGGAGATGCTGAAATTCAGTGAAAAGCACGAATGGGTGGAAATGTCCGACGAGGACCGGCGCTACAACTGGCTCACCGCTCCGGCGTGGTGGGGAATGCCGGCCAAGAACACGTGGGACAGGGCCACGGCGTCGCTGCCCCAGCTGCTTCATCGGCGGATGGACGAGTTGGGTATCGACTACGCCGTCATCTACCCGACCTGGCGCCCGGGCCTCATGCGCTTCCAGGATGAGCGGAATGACGAGATAAGAAGGGTGTCCTGCCGGGCGTTGAACGCCTACCACGCGGACATTTACGGCGAGTATTCGGACCGGATGACCCCCGCGGCGATGATTTCGATGTACACGCCGGAGGAGGCCATCGACGAACTGGAGTACTCCATAGGGACGCTGGGGTTGAAGGTGCCGGTAATTGCCAGTCTGGTGCGCCGCACAATCCCGAGGCTGGAGGAAGAGGCCCCGGACGTGGCGTGGCACGTGCATCGGCTGGACACGCTGGGCCTGGACAGCGACTACGACTACGACCCGTTCTGGGCCAAATGCATGGAGTTGGGGACGGCTCCGGCCTGCCACGCCAGCGCGTTCGAGTGGGAGGCCCAGGGGTCGATATCCAGCTACGTGTACAACCACATCGGTGCGTTTGCGAAGGCCAGCGAGGCGTTCTGCAAGGCGCTGTTCATGGGCGGAGTTACCAGACGGTTCCCCGACCTTAACGTCGCCTTCCTGGAGGGAGGGGTGGGGTGGGCCTGTTCGCTCTATGCGGGGATCATATCCCACTGGGAGAAGAGAAACGGCAGAGAGATATGGAAGCTGGACCCCAACACCGTGGACAAAGAGATGATGCTGGGGCTGATCGACAGGCATGGGCACAGGTCTATTCAGGCCAGGCGCGACGACATAGGCCGGATGATAGACGCAGGGGATGCAACGCCGAGGCAGGTGGACGACTGGCGCCACGTTCGGATGGAGTCGATAGAGGATATGGAGGACCTGTTCGTCAAGCCGTTCTACTTCGGCTGTGAGGCGGATGACCCGATGAACGCATGGGCCTTCAATACGAAGGTGAACCCCATGGGGGCTCGGTTGAAGGCGGTGTTCAGCTCGGACATCGGGCACTGGGACGTTCCCGACATGCGAGAGGTGGTGGAGGAAGCCTACGAGATGGTCGAGCACGAGATGATGACGGAGGATGACTTCGAGGACTTCGTATTCACCAATGCCGTACACCTGTATGCGGACATGAACCCGGACTTCTTCAAGGGGACGGCGGTGGAGTCGGAGGCGGCCAGGGTGTTGAACGGCGGATAGGGGTCAAGGGATATCGATGGCAGTGCGAGACGAAATTTAATGGTTGGCACGAGGGCCTCGCGGAGCGCGGAGATACGGAGCAGCCTCGGGCATCCGATAATAGACGCCGACGGGCACGTGCTGGAGTTGACGCCGGTAATCTCGGACTACGTGCACAAGGTGGGCGGCGCCGACGCCCGCGACCTGTTCGACAAGACGATGGTGGGCGCCGCGGAGACGGGCAATGCAGCCGTCGAAGGGGGGAAGACCTGGTTCGAGATGAGCCTGGCGGAGCGGAAGGAGGAGTGGCTGCCGGCGTTGCCCTGGTGGTTTGCGCCCACCCGCAGCGCGCTGGACCGGGCCACGGCCACCGTGCCCGGGGTCCTCAACGACCGGATGGACGAGCTGGGGCTGGACTATGCGGTGCTCTACACGACCACGGGCCTGGTGTTCGACCGGATCGAGCCGCAGGAGCAGCGGCTCATCGTGTGCCGGGCGATAAACGCCTGCGCGGCGGACCTCTACGGGCCGTATTCGCACCGGATGACGCCTGCGGCCATCGTGCCGCTGGACACGCCGGAGATAGCCATCAGTGAGATGGAGTACGCGGTCAACGAGCTGGGGCTTAAGGCGATAATGATTCCGGGTCGGGTGGAACGGCCCATTGCCAAGTACCGGGACGAGGTCCCAGGCTCCGAGAAATATGTCCGAAAGATGGATGTCATCGGCCTGGATAGCGACTACGATTACGATCCGTTCTGGAAACGGTGCCAGGAGTTGAAGATAGTGCCCGCGTCCCACGGCAGCGATTCCCTGTGGGGGGCCGTCAGCGTGTCCAATTATGTCTTCAACCACCTCAGCTCCTTCGCCTTCGCCTCCGAGACCTTCGCCAAGGCCCTGTTCCTGGGTGGGGTTACCAGGCGGTTCCCGGGCCTGAATTTCGCCTTCCTGGAAGGTGGCGTGGCCTGGGCCTGCAATCTCTACTCGGACATGGTGGGGCATTGGGAAAAGCGAAACGGGAAGGTGATCAACAGGCTCGACCCGAGCAAGTTAGACCTGGAAGTGGCCATGGATTTGGCTCGGGAGTACAGCGAGGGCCGAATCCGGGACCACCTGGAAGACTTGCGCGCCTATTATGTGACCCCCCGCCCCACACCACCCAACATCGACGACTGGTCTCTCGTGCCCATGGACAGCATAGAGGAGATGCGGGAACTGTTCGTAGAGCCCTTCTATTTCGGGTGCGAGGCCGATGACCCCATGAACGCCTGGGCCTTCGACACCCGGGTCAACCCTTTGGGTGCGAAATTGAAGGCGGTGTTCAGTTCGGACATCGGGCACTGGGACGTCCCCGATATGCGAGGCGTGGTGGAGGAAGCCTACGAGATGCTGGAGCACGACCTGATGACCGAGGAAGACTTCAGGGCCTTCGTGTTTGAAAACGTGGTGACGCTCTACGGCAAGGTGAACCCGGACTTCTTTAGGGGCACGGCAGTGGAATCGGAGGCGGAGGGGGTGTTGAGTGGTTAGCACGACACCTTCGAGGAGCCAGGAGATACGGAGCCGGGTCGGCCACCCGATAATCGACTCCGACGGACATACGCTGGAGGTCATGCCGCTGGTGGTGGAGTTCGTGGGCGAGGTCGGCGGCGCAAAGATGAGGGAGCGATATCAGAGGGGCCTGGACGAAGCCGTAGGGGTCCACTGGCACGAGATGTCCCAGGTGCAGCGGAACTACGAATTCGTGACGGCGCCCGGGTGGTGGTTCGAGACACCGGGCGCCCTGGACAGAGTCACGTCGACGATACCAAGGCTGCTGCACGAGAGGATGGATGAGTTGGGGATAGATTACGCCGTGCTCTACCCCACTCAGGGCCTCTTCTTCGACCGGATACCCGATCCCGAGGTAAGACAGGCGGGGTGTCGGGGGCTCAACGCCTACCTGGCGGAAGTCTACCGTCCCTACGCCGACCGAATGACGCCGGCAGCCGCCATCCCTATGCAGACGCCGGAGATGGCCATAGAAGAGCTGGAATATGCCGTAAATGAGCTCGGGTTGAAGGTGGCGATGATCGAGGGGCGGGCGATGAGGCCTTTAATCAAGGTGGAGAAGGAATACCCGGACCTGGGCAACGTGGGCCGCCGGATGGACGTGCTGACCATCGACAGCGACTACGACTACGACCCGTTCTGGGCGAAGTGCGTTGAACTGAATGTGGCGCCCGCATCCCACGCGGCGAACATGGGTTGGGGCACCCGCTCGACGTCCAACTACATGTACAACCACCTGAACACCTTCTCGGCGGCACACGAGAGCCTGGCCAAAGCGTTGTTCCTGGGCGGGGTGACAAGGAGATTCCCGGAACTCAGGGTAGCGTTCCTGGAGGGGGGAGTCGGGTGGGCGTGCAGGCTGTTCTCGGACATCATCGGGCACTGGGAGAAGCGGGGGGCGAGGGGCATTAGGGAGCTCGACCCCCGACACCTGGACATCGACGCGGTGATGGGCTTTATCGCAGAGAAGGGCGAGCCGCCCCAGAAGGCTCGGCTGGAGGAGATACGGGACCTTTACGTGGCCGGGGAGCCGCAACCGGAGGAGCTCGACGATTTCGCCCGGGTCCCGATGGAGCGGCCCGAAGAGATGCTGGATCTGTTCGTTAAGCCGTTCTACTTCGGGTGCGAAGCTGACGACCCGATGAACGCCCACGCATTCAACACGAAGGTGAACCCACTCGGGGCCCGGCTTAGGGCGATATTCAGTTCGGACATAGGGCACTGGGACGTGACCGACGTCCGGGAGGTTGTCGAAGAGGCCTACGAACTGGTCGAGCGGGAGCTGATTACGGAGGAGGACTTCCGGGACTTCACGTTCGCCAATGCGACGCACTTCTACGGGGACATGAACCCGGACTTCTTCAAGGGCACTGTGGTGGAGTCGGAGGCGGTTCGGGAGTTGGGTGGGGGGTAGTGGGCGACGCTCTTCATAGAAGTGATGGAGTAAAGAGTACGGCGACAAGACGGAGAACGGGAGGAAAGGACAATGGTAACTACTAGACCTTCCCGGAGCGAGGAGATACGCAACAGGGTGGGCCACCCGATTATCGATGCGGACGGGCACACGCTGGAGCTCACGCCCGTGCTCTCGGACTACGTATACGACCAGGGCGGCGCCGACGCCCGAGACAGGTTCGAGCGGATGATGAAGGGGGCCCCGGAGGCGGGATCGGGGGAGAGTTCGGCGGGTAAGACCTGGTTCGCCATGACGCCCGAGGAGCGCAAGGAGAACTGGCATCCCGCGACACCCTGGTGGTTCGCCCCCACTACCAACGTCCTGGACCGGGCCACGGCCACGGTGCCCAGGGTGCTGAACCAGCGGATGGACGAGCTGGGCATGGACTATGCGGTCCTGTACACGACCCTGGGTCTCGGGTTTGACCGTATCGAGGGGCAGGAACAGAGGTTCATCGTGTGTCGGGCTATGAACGCCTGCGCCGCGGACCTCTACCGGGAGTATTCGCACAGGATGACTCCCGCGGCCATCGTGCCCATGGACACGCCGGAGATAGCAATCCGGGAGATGGAGTACGCGGTGAACGGCCTGGGGCTGAAGACGATAATGCTCCCGGGTCGGGTGAACCGACCCATTCCCAGGCACCTGGAGGAGCACCCGGAAGCCGAGGCCGTAACCCGCTACATAGACGTGATAGGCATCGACAGCCAGTACGACTACGATCCGCTCTGGGCCAGGTGCCAGGAGATGGGCATAACCCCCGCATCCCACGGCAGTGACTTCTTCTGGGGTGCGGTATCGACCTCCAAGTACATGTTCAACCACCTGAGCGCGTTCGCCCACGGCCACGACACCTTCGCCAAGGCGCTGTTCCTGGGCGGGGTGACCAAGCGGTTCCCGGGCCTGAACTTCATCTTCCTGGAGGGAGGTGTCGCCTGGGCGTGCAACCTGTACTCGGACCTGATAGGTCACTGGGAGAAACGGAACGGGAAGATGATCGGCAGGCTCGACCCCCGACATCTCGATCAGGAGATGATACTGGACCTGGTGAGGGAGTACGGCGAAGAGATAATGCAGTCGAAGATCGATGATATCCGGGAGATGTACGCCACCCCGGACCCCCACCCCGCCGAGTTGGACGACTGGTCCCACGTACCCATGGATAGCATCGAAGAGATGCTGGACCTGTTCGTGGAGCCGTTCTACTTCGGGTGCGAGGCTGACGACCCCATGAACGCCTGGGCCTTCAACTCCAAGGTGAACCCCCTGGGAGCCAGGCTGAAGGCGGTGTTCAGCTCGGATATCGGGCACTGGGACGTGCCGGACATGCGGGAAGTGGTGGAGGAGGCCTACGAGCTGGTGGAGCACGAGCTAATCAGCGAAGAGGACTTCCGGGACTTCATGTTCGCCAACACCGTCAACCTCTACGGCAAGGTCAACCCTCGGTTCTTCGATGGGACGGCGGTGGAGACTGAGGCTAGAGAGCTACTGGGCCGGTAGATATCCGGTCCTCGTATGGAGAGAGAAATGATCAGCGCAACGCCATCCAGGTCCCAGGAAATCAGGAGCAAGGTCGGGCACCCGATTATCGACTCGGACGGGCATACCCTGGAGATCGGGCCAATACTGCTCGACTTCGTCGAGAAGATAGGCGGAGGGAATGTCAAGAAGAGGTACGAGGAGACGTTCAAAGAGGCGTGGAACCTGCGCTGGTTCAACATGTCCGCCGAGGAGCGTCGCCACGATTTCTCGACGGCGCCGGCCTGGTGGGTCATGCCCACCGAGAACAGCCTGGACCGAGCCACGGCCTCCCTGCCCCGACTGCTCAATGAGCGGATGGACGAGCTGGGCATCGACTACGCTGTCCTCTACCCAACTCGCAGTCTGGTTCTGGACCGGATACCGGACCCCGAGGTGCGGCAGGTCGGGAGCCGGGCGGTAAACGCCTACCACGCCGAGATATACGGCGGCTATACGAGCCGGATGACCACGGCGGCGGCCATTCCCATGCACACCCCGGAGGTCGCCATAGAGGAGCTGGAGTACGCCGTCAACGAGCTGGGGATGAAGGTGGCAATGATCGAAGGGCGCTCCCTGCGCCCTCTATCCAGGGCCAAAAATACGCCGGCCCACCTGTCCCACGTCAACGCCCGCATGGACGTGCTCGGCCTGGACAGCGACTACGATTACGACCCCTTTTGGGCAAAGTGCATCGAATTGAACGTGGCACCCGCCTCCCACGCAGCGAACATGGGCTGGGGCACCCGCTCCACCTCCAACTACATGTACAACCACCTGGCCACCTTCGCCCTGGCCCACGAGCCCCTGGCCAAGGCGCTGTTCATGGGCGGGGTGACCAAGCGGTTCCCGGGCCTGAGCGTCGCCTTCCTGGAGGGGGGCGTCGGGTGGGCGTGCCGGTTGTACGCGGACATGGTGGGCCACTGGGTGAAGCGCAACGGCGTGGACATCCACAAGCTCGACCCTCGACACCTGGACGTCGACGCGCTGATGGGCTTGATCGAGGCGGAGGGCGAGCCCTCCCAGAAGGCCCGGCTCAAGGAGATACGCGACCACTACCTGGCCGGGGAGCCGGCCCCCGAGGAGCTGGACGACTGGTCTCACGTGCCCATGGATCGGGCCGAGGAGATACTGGACCTGTTCGTGAAGCCCTTCTACTTCGGGTGCGAAGCGGACGACCCCATGAACGCCCACGCCTTCAACTCCAAGGTGAATCCAATGGGCGCTCGGCTGAAGGCGGTGTTCAGCTCGGATATCGGGCACTGGGACGTGCCGGACATGCGGGAAGTGGTGGAGGAGGCCTACGAGCTGGTGGAGGACGAGTTGATCACCGCCGAGGACTTTCGGGACTTCACCTTCACCAATGC
>JAAXHX010000156.1 GCA_012270635.1 Dehalococcoidia bacterium
GGACTCGGCAGGCT
The DNA here is from genome assembly GCA_012270635.1 of Dehalococcoidia bacterium. The sequence continues at coordinate 15 of JAAXHX010000156.1, forward strand.
CGGCCCCGCTCCCCCGTGGGTCGTCGTTGCCGAGGGCCTGTTCGACTGGCTCCTCCTTACCGGATGGGGCCTTCCCGCCTGCGCCGCGCTGGGCACCCAGGGCGTTGAGCGCATCGCCTCGGCCCTCCGGGGCTGCCCCCGCGTCTTCCTCGCCTTCGACGGCGACGACGCGGGGCGTGAGGCGACGGACGGGCTTCTGACCCTGCTGGGACGCAGGGCCGCCGCCGTCACCCTCCCCCAGGGCGTCGGCGACGTGGGCGAGCTTGCGGCCCTTCCCCAGGGCCGCGCCCTCTTCCTGCGCCTGCTCTCGCAGGCTGCCCGCTCAGCCCGCTAGCGGCTCCCCGCCGCTCTCCCTACCGGAGTCGGCGGGAAGGTGGTTCGGAAGGCGTCCTGGCAAACCTCAGCGTGTAGACGAGCCCCGCTGCGGGGAGCGCAGCAAACGAGGCGAAAACCCACCACTCCACTTTCCCGGAACCTCCTGCGGCCAGCACCGCCAGAGATATGTCGGCGACCAAGGTCACGACCTGGAGACCGGCGACGGCGAACACCATAGTCCTAGAGAGCCGAGGAGTCCGGTCCAGAGAGAGGAAGCCTGCGACACAGAAGGGATGAAGCAGGATCAGCAGCACGCGCGACCACAAGCCTCCGCCCTCGACCAAGACCAATGCCAAGGCGGCGAGCGCGTAGAAGCCAGCTGTCCAGACAACGAGTGCCGGGAAGTAAAACCTGAAGGCTCTTAGCATGATGCTTCCTGTCGGTGTTTGCAGTCCGTGGAACCTCTGAGGCTATCAGACTAGGGTTTCGTTCGCCTGCTCTCGCCGATGGCCCGCTCCGCCTGGTAGCGGCTCCCCCGCCGCTCTTCTGCGGGCTTCCCTCTCTTCCCCCATTCCCTCTAACAGAGCCTTCCCCGCTCCCCTTCTCCAATCCCACTACCCAGGAGGTCCTATGCCCATTTCACGACGGGCTTCGCCCGCCCACGGATTCCCGTAGGGAGTCTGCCCATCGGTCATTCGCTACAGGAACGAACAAGGAAGGAGAACAGAGATGTTCAACAGGAACGGAAACAACAACGGCGCCCACGACGGCGCCGCAGTCGCCTCGCGCAACGGCAACGGCCACAAGCCCGACGCCGCCATCCCCGGCGAGCACGAGCTGCTCTGGGACGGGC
>JAAXHX010000157.1 GCA_012270635.1 Dehalococcoidia bacterium
TCGGGGCGGAACACGGGCGGGGTGCGAGTACAGGGCCGAAACCCGGCGGAGTTCCCCTTCATGCTCCGGTGCATAAAGATGTGGGAGGGCTTAGAGAAGGAGCTGGGCGCCGACATCGGATACGTGTCGGGTGGCAACCTGCTCTACGTGGAAAACGAGGCCGACATGGAGGAGATCGAACGGGGCGGCAGGCTGGCCAAGGAGCATGGGGTTGACTCCCATGTCATCAGTCCCGAGGAGACCCGGAAGCTGGTCCCGGGCCTGACGGCGCCGGTCCTCGGGGGCCTCTATTCACCTTCCGACGGCCACGCCGACCCAGTGCGAAGCACCCGGGCCTTCGAGATGGCGGCCCGGGAGGCGGGGGTGGAGGTGTTGACCAACTGCGCGGCTCTAGATGTCCAGAGCCGCGACGGCCGGGTTACATCGGTCCAAACGGACCTGGGCCCTATCGAGGCCCCGTGGGTGGTGAACGCCGCCGGGGTGTGGGCGAACTACGTGGGCAGGAAGGTGGGACACCGGTTCCCGGTGCGCATCATCCGGCAGACGCAGGCGATAACCGAGCCGGTGTCCACCAGGGTCATGCCCTTCGTGCGGGGCCCGAACTCCGGGTTCCGACAGGAGCCCGGCGGCGGGATCATCTTCACCAGGGGGTACAACCATCCCAGGGACTACGACGTAACCCGGGACACGCTGGACAACATCCGGGTGTGGTTTCCACAGATCATCCGGCACCATAAGCTGGTGCGCTTCCACGTTGGCCGGGCGTTGTTCAGGAGCCTACACGCCAGGCTGCCGTTGCTCTCCCGGATCGGCAGGCCCTGGCCCCTTCGCTCAGACGTCGAGCCGAAGGTGAACCGCAGGACGGTGGACGAAGGGCTGAAACACCTGGTTGACACGCTGCCCTGGCTGAAGGGAGTGCGGGAGGAGAGGGCCTGGGCGGGACTGATCGACCTGACGCCGGACATGCTGCCGGTGTTTGGCAAGGTGGGGCCGGAGGGCTACATAGTGGCGGCGGGATTCTCGGGGCACGGGTTTGCCATGGGGCCGATGAGCGGGAAGCTGATATCCGAGATGATAGTGGACGGCAAGCCATCGATAAACATCGATGCGTTTCGGCCCGGCCGCTTCGCCGAAGGCGTACCGATCAGCCCTCCCAGGAACTTCGTGGGGTAGGGCCTACGCCCCCCGCCGAGGCGTGAGCCTATCCCGGCTGTCCAGCCAGATGGTTACCGGCCCATCGTTGCACAGTTCCACCTGCATGTAGGCCCTGAACCTGCCCGTCTCGACGATCAGCCCCGAGGCCCGACACCCCGCCACGAAATAGTCCATCATGGGCTCGGCGATTTCCGGCGGAGCGGCTCGGACGAAGCTGGGCCTGCGTCCCTTACGGGTGTCCGCGGCCAGGGTGAACTGGCTCACTACCAAGAGGGCGCCCCCCACGTCCACCACCGACCTGTCGAACTTACCGGCTTGGTCGGGGAAGACCCTGAGGTTTAAACACTTCTCCTTCAGATAGTCGGCGTCCTCCCTCGCATCGTCCTGCTCGACGCAGAGGAAAAGGGCGAGCCCCGTGCCGATGCTTCCAAGGATTTTGCCGTCAACGGATACGGCGGCGCGGGAGACCCTTTGGAGGAGAGCCTTCAAAAGGCGTTAGCTGTCGGTGCCGGAGGCTACCTTGTCGGCGCTCTTCTCGGAGGACTTGTCCGAAGAGGAGGACTCAGATTTGGGGGTGGACTCGGGCTTGGAGTCGGAGGACTCCTCCTTGCCGTTGGAGGATGAGCTGACCTGACCCTTGCGGTAGTCGGTGGA
>JAAXHX010000158.1 GCA_012270635.1 Dehalococcoidia bacterium
CAAGGTCTACCTCAACTGGATGGACAGCATCCGGGACTGGTGTATCAGCCGCCAGCTCTGGTGGGGTCACCGCATCCCCGTCTGGTACTGCAACGGGTGTGAACACCTCACCGTCGCCCTGGACGACCCCTCGGCCTGCGAGGGCTGCGGCGCCGCCAGCATCCGCCAGGACCCCGACGTCCTCGACACCTGGTTCAGTTCCGGCCTCTGGCCCCATTCCACCCTCGGCTGGCCCGACAACACCGCTGACCTCCGCTATTTCTATCCCGGCGCCGTCCTGGAGACCGGCTACGACATCCTATTCTTCTGGGTCGCCCGCATGATCATGCTCGGCATCCAGAACATGGGAGAGATCCCCTTCCATACCGTCTACCTCCACGGCCTCATCCAGGACGAGCACGGCGAGAAGATGAGCAAGGTCAAGGGCAACGTCCTTAACCCCCTCGATATCATCGACGAGCATGGCGCCGACGCCCTGCGATTCGCCCTCACCGTCGGCACCGCACCCGGCAACGACAGCCGTCTGAGCCAGGCCAAGATTCGCGCCAGCCGTAACTTCACCAACAAGCTCTGGAACGCCTCCCGCTACGTCATCTCCATCCTGGACAACGCCTCTAATCGGCATCAGGGGGTGGGGCAGTCCGCTCACCCTGAGCCTGTCGAAGGGTCTCAAGAGCGAACTGGGGGCGGCGCCCCTCTCCCCTCCCTCCTCCGTCATTCCGGCCCCCGAGCCGGAATCCATCCCCTCCCCATCGAGGACCGGTGGGTACTCAGCCGCTTCAACCGCACCGTCGAAAACGTCACCCGGGCCCTCAACGGCTTCCGCCTCGGCGACGCCCAGGAATACGTCCACGACTTCCTCTGGAACGAGTTCTGCGACTGGTATATCGAGATCGCCAAGGTCCGCCTCCGGGCCCCCGAGACATCCCCCTCCCCCGCACCCGTACTCGCCCATGTCCTGGAGGGCGCCCTCCGTCTCCTGCACCCCTTCATGCCCTTCATCACCGAGGAGATTTGGCAGGATCTCGTCCGCCGTACGCCCGAGCCCGATGACCGCCCCGATTCCATAATGGTCGCCCCCTACCCGACCCTCGACCCCGCCGCCATCGACCCGGACGCCGAGGAGTGGGCCTCCCTCCTCATGTCCCTCGTCCGCGGGGTCCGCAACGTACGCGCCGAGCGCAAGGTCGAGGCCGGCAAGAGAGTCCCCGCCGTCCTGTTGGACGGCGAGGTCCTCGGCGCCGGGGGCCGTTCTTTCCTGGAAAACCTCGCCCTTTGCTCCCTGGACGTCCGCGCAGGAGACGCCCTTCAGCCCGAGAACTCCATCATGGTCGTCGAAAAGGCCACCCGAGTCTTCCTCCCCCTCGCCGGCCTCTTCGACTTCTCCGGCGAGCGGCAGCGCCTCCAGTCCGCCCTTGAAGACCTTCGAAAGAGGATCAACCAGGTCGAGTCCCGTCTCCAAAATGACCAGTTCCTCTCCAAGGCCCCTACAAGCGTCGTCGAAAAAGAACGCACCCGACTCTCCGGCTGGCGAGAAGAGGAGACCAACCTCCTCCACCGCCTTGAAGAGCTGGGCTAAACAGGGCCTCGCCCGTGAAATTCGCCGTCAGCGTCTTCGGCAACCAGCCTATGCCCCGGATAATCGAACGCGTGCGGATGATCGAGTCCCTGGGCTTTGACGCCGTATGGTTCGGCGATCTCCAACGCATCTGCCGGGAAGT
>JAAXHX010000159.1 GCA_012270635.1 Dehalococcoidia bacterium
TGAGCCTAGTCGAAGGGTCGAGCGGACGTATAGCGATGCTGGTCGCTTCAATGAGCCCTCCCCATTCTCCGCTCATACTTCGACAGGCCCAGTACGAGCGGTCCCTCACCTCCCCGCAACACAGGTTGTGCAAAGGTTTCGTCGGGGGGAGTTGGAAGTGGTTCTCAAGCCGGGAAGAACATACGGGCAATTGACTTTGGGTGGGGCGGGGGGACAGAATATCGGGGACTTGGCATTGGAGGGGGATTTAGATGTCGGCTAAGGACTCTCGGGGGTATAGCGAGAGGTTGACCAGGGAGGACGTGGCTCGGCTGGCTCGTCTCAGGGGGCTGCCAGTGGAGGAATCGGACCTGGACGAAATCCGATACCGGCTGAACGCGCTCAGCGACGCCCTGACAGCCCTCGACGATCCTGAACTGGACTCGACGGACCCTCTCCCGATTCTACTTGACCGGGAGGCGCCCTAATATGCCGCCCAACGACCTGATATATCGGCCTGCCCATGAGCTGGGGAGGATGATCCGGGAGCGAGAGATGTCTCCACTGGAGCTGGTGGACGCATACCTGGAGCGGATAGAGGACATCGATGCGAAGGTGAGGGCGTACATAACGGTGTGCGGGGACGAGGCACGGGCGCAGGCCCGGGAGGCGGAGGCGGCCATCTCCAGGGGCGATTATATCGGCCCGATGCACGGCATTCCGGTCGCGGTGAAGGACCAGTTCGACACCAAGGGCCTGCGCACGACCATGGGTTCGCGTATCTACGCCGACAACGTGCCGGACGGGGATTCGACGGTGACGGCCAAGCTCAAAGAGGCCGGGGCAGTCCTGCTGGGCAAGCTGAACATGACCGAGTTCGCCTTCGGGGATACGCGGGAATACGTGTTCGGAACGCCGAGAAACCCATGGAACCTGGACAGGATTCCCGGCATGTCCAGCAGCGGGTCGGGCATAGCGGTGTCGGCAGGGATGGCAACGGTGGCGATTGGAGAAGACACCGGGGGCTCGGTGAGGCTGCCGGCGGCGATGTGCGGGATAGTGGGGCTCAGGCCGACCTCCGGCAGGATCAGCCGCTACAGGGTGTTCCCGATGTGCTGGTCCATGGACATAGCGGGTCCCATGACCCGGACGGTGCGGGACTGCGCGGAGCTTCTCGCTGTCATAGCGGGGCACGACCCCCTGGACCCAATGACCAGCCGGCGTCCCGTGGACGACTACTCCTCGGGGCTGGACGATGGGGTGAGGGGAATGAAAGTCGGGTTTCTGCCGCAAATGATAGAGATGGACGGGGTCGACGGGGATACCAGGGCCGCAGTCAACGCAACCCGGGAGGTTTTCGAGGGGCTGGGGGCGGAGGTAGTGGACGTGAACATACCGATGCTGGAGCTCGCGGGACCCATCTACATAGCAACCTGCGACTCCGACGCGGCGGACACCCATGAATCGCTGCTAAAGCAGAGGCACCGGGAGTACGACGTGGCGACCCGCACCCGGCTCATGGCGGCCAGCCTGCTCCCGGCCTCGCTGTACCATCGGGCGCAGAGGGCTAGGGAGCTGTTGAGGAGACGGATGCTCGAGGCCCTGGACCAGGTGAACGTTCTGGTCAGCCCGGTTGTATCGACCCCCGCGCCAGAAATCGAAGAGGTGCAGAGGGTGTTCGTGAGCGAGGCGGACGTTCGGGAGCGGATATTCGGGGCGCGGAGCCTAACGACGCCCTACAACCTGGCAGGGCTGCCGGCCATATCGATACCGTGCGGGTTCTCGGGGCAGGGGCTGCCCATCGGGTTGCAGATCGCGGGGAGGGCCTTCGACGAGGCCACCGTGCTGAGAGTGTCCCAGGCCTACGAGGGAGCGACAGACTGGCACCAGCGGTTCCCGGAGATTTAAGGGAGGGGACGCCCCTCCCTGCCGCTCCCCGGATAAATTGGTTCCCGCCCACCCGCCCTATTTGATCGAAAACGGGGTGAAAGCGCTTAGCGCTTTCACCCCGTTTTCAGTCTGCCAAAGAGGAAAGAAAATCAGCCATGCAATTCAGGAAATATATTGGGTAGGGATGGAGTCTCCCATTCCCCCCACCCAGAGAAGCCTGTCTTGCATTACGGGGCTTAGGTATTGGCGCAGTTAGGCGCCGTTGGAGAAACGGTACAGCTTGGCGGCGGTGTCCCTGATGATTTTGAGGCGCTTGACCTCGTCCTTCAGGCCTTTCAGGTTGTTCCGTATGGTCTCCTGGGAGTCGGGCCAGACGCCGTCGGGGTGGGGATAGTCGGAGCCCCACATAACGTTGTCTTCCCCAATGAAGTCGATCATGTCGCCGGCGAAGGCCTCTTTCTGGAAGGTGGAATAGCCCTGCCGTCGCCAGTAGTCGCTGGGGATCATGGAGAGAGAGGCGTCGCCTTCGTCTTCATGGTCCATGCGGTCAAGGACGTAGGGGACCCAGGTGACGCCGCACTCGCCCAGAACGAACTTGAGGTCCGGGAAGCGTTCGCAGGCCCCGGAGAGGACCATGCTGGCGAGGATCTCGGCGCCGGAGAGCTGGAAGGTGACCATGTTGATTACCCGGTGGGTCATGGCGTATTTCTCGGCGTCCCCGGGTTCCGGGGGCCTGGGGTACAGGCCCGTGGTGTGGAAGGATATCGAGACCTGGCACTCGGCGGCGGC
>JAAXHX010000160.1 GCA_012270635.1 Dehalococcoidia bacterium
TCCGAGAAATGTTTGTTATTGATGCCATCATGGAGAACATGCAGGACCTTAAGGATGCAATTGGAGATGCCACGGAACCATCATCACTTTATTTTCCCGTGTTGGATCGGGGCGCAAAAGTTCTTGCCCTGAAAGGGTACAGGCAGGGTCTTGAAAAGATGAGTGATGTCGTGACTAATAGTGTTGGATTGCAGTCTCATGCCACTGAGGTCGAAAAGCATTTCAGTGACATGCAGCTTTTCCAAGACATCCGTGAAGCAGTACGCGCTAATCCGAAGTGTGACCAAAGCGATGTGAAGATTCTTGTTGCCGAAGTAGACGGACGGCGTGTGGCTAATCTCATCCAGTGGTTAGATAGGCACGGAGACATCATTCGTACTAGGGAGGGTCGTAAAATATTTTTGGAGATTGCGTAGAAGTAACAGATGTATCCGAGCTTCTTTTCCGGTTAATGAAGGTGTCGTACCAAGACTAGGTCTGAGGACAGTCAAACACACAATTCAAGAAGATAAAGGGTCGCCGCCTTTTGCGACGACCCTTCATCTTCTCTAGAGGTGTGGGGTTAGTTGAGCCCGTAGAGTGCGGCGGCGTTTTCGCCGACTATCTTGACGGTCTCGTGCTCCGGGATGTCGTGGAAGTCTTTGGCGATTTGTTGGCGGGAGAAGGGGAATACGCCCTCGGGGTGGGGGTAGTCGGAGCCCCACATCAGCCGGTCGATATTCAGAAGCTCTCGGGTGAGGAGTCCTGCACGGTCGTCCTCGAAGGTGGCCCAGAACTGGCGGAAGAAGTAGCTGCTGGGCGGCTCTTCCAGCTTGGGCTCCATCCAGTGGCGGTGGTCCTCCCACCAGTGGTCGTTGAGGCGGAGGACGCTCGGGATCCAGCCGATGCCGCCTTCGGCCATGACGAAGCGGAGGCCGGGGAACGACTGGGGAACTCCCGAGAGGATGAGGTCGGTGAGGCCGCGGGCCACGGCGCATATCTTCTGTTCGATGACGGCGACGCCGACACCCAGGCTGCGGTACTTGTCGGCGCTGACCGACTTCGTGCTGGAGCCAACGTGAAATCCGAGGGGCAGGCCGACGTCCTGAAGGGCGGCCCAAAGCCGGTCGCCGCCCTCCATGTTGACGTATCCGCCCTCCACTTCCAGGGGGAGCATTACGGACCTGAGTCCGAGCTTCGCCACCCTCTCCACCTCGGCGACCTTGCTTTCGGTGGAGCCTCTCATGGGCAGGATCCCGACGCCGACGAGGCGGTCCGGGGCGGAGGCGCTGAACTCGGCGATCCAGTCGTTGTAGACGCGGACGATTTCGATGTGGAGGTCGTCGTCGGAGGCGTTGTAGGACCAGAGGCCGAAGACTCCCGGATACATGACCTCGGCGCGGACGCCGTCTAGGTCCTGGTCCTTCAGCCGTTCGACGGGGTCCCAGGCGCCGGGGCGGGTGTCGTTATAGCGCAGGCCGGCCATGTGAATTTCCTTACCCTCGGCCTTGTCCGTGGCGGCAGTGCCCTCGCCGGAAAGGCCGATGGCGAACTCTCCGAAACCTTCCATGACGTAGAAGTCGCCGGACTCCCGGGACTCGATGTGGGGGGCCTTTTCAGCAAGCTTCAGGTCCATGCGGGAGGTGAACAGGTCCTTGGGCTCTACGACGTGTCCGTCGGCGGAAACGTAGCTTCCGGTAAGGGTAGTTGGCACGGGTCACCTCCTGAGGCTATCGCCTTTCCTCGTCCGCCCGGGACATTACGGCGATATGCTACCATCTCCGTCAACGCCGAAGGATGGGACAAGGCAGTAATCGGAGTCATTTCACATGGGTAACGTTGAAGAAAACCGCTTGATGCCCGAGGCATGGCAGCAGGGGCCCCGATACGGGACTCCGAACACCTTCATGCAGATCCCCGGCTCCCGGGACATGTCCAAGGCGGACGTGGCGATAGTCGGGTTCCCGTTGGACCTAGGAACGATCATCCGGTCGGGGGCGAGGTACGGGCCCCGGGGGATACGGACGTCGTCGATGCACATCGGGCAGCACGGCCTGGAAACGGAAGAGCTCACCGAGCCCTTCAAGAGCCTTCGCATCGTGGATTACGGGGACATCGAGATGCCCTTCGGTTATATCGAAGAGGCGGTGAGGCGCATCGAGGACGCGGTGACGGACATCATATCCCAGGACGTCTTTCCCGTTTGCCTGGGCGGCGACCACACCGTGTCCCTGCCCATTCTGAGGGCGTTGTACAAGAAGCACGGGAAGATATCCTTGGTCCACTTCGACGCCCACCCCGACTTCTGGGAGCCGCCCAAGGACATGCCCCTGCATCACGGGACCATGTTCCGCATCGCCTCGGACGAAGGGATCATGGACCCCGCCACGTCGGTGCAGGTGGGGATTCGGGGCAGGCCCTCCATGGGCATAGTGGAGAACGTCAGGGCCGCGGGAATCACCGTGATCACCGGCGAGGAGTTCTGGCACACGGGGGTCGAGGCCACCATCGAGAAGATAAAGACGGCGACCAGGGGTCGCCCGGTGCACATCTCTTATGACATCGACAGCGTGGACCCGGGGTTCGCCCCGGGCACCGGAACGCCGGAGGTCGCGGGGCTGACAAGCCGTGAAGCAATGGCCTTGGTGAAGGGGTTGAGGGGGGTCGGGGTGGTGGGTTTCGACATAGTGGAAGTTGCCCCGGTCTATGACATCTCTGAAATAACGTCCCTTCTGGCTGCCAACCTGGTGTTGCAGTTCCTGCTCACCCTGGTCCCCGAGGCCAAGTAAGGCGGGGTGACGGGCATGCCGCCGAAGAAGAGCTTTGACGATTGGCTGAAGGACGTCGACGCTCGGCTCAGGCCCCTGGCAATAAGGCTGCGTCGGATGTTCCTGGACGCGGCCCCCGACCTCAGAGAGTCGATCAAGTGGGGCAACCCGGTGTTCGAGAAGAGGGGAAGGGTCTTCTACATAGCCTCGCAAGGGGATAAATACGTGACGCTGGGGCTGTGGCAAGGAGCCCGGCTCTCGAACACCGAGGGCTTGATCGAGGGGACCGGGAAGGGGATGAGGCACGTGAAGATCAGGAAGGCGGAGGACCTGGAGGTCCCGGCTATCGGCGATATCATCCGCGGGGCGCTGGAGGTGGATGGGGGGTGACGGGTGTTGAGGGGATGGTGACAACCACCTCGCTCATACTTCGACAGGCTCAGCACGAGCGGCCCCACCACCCCGCCCGAGGAACGTTTTCGACCAGATGATTCACCTTGTTTATGGTGGGAGGGTGAGACTATACTCGCCCCGTCATTGATAAGAAGCACTAAACCTTTTATTGCTGATGAACACACTTGTCTCGGGAGGTAGGAATGGTTGACCAAGCCGTCGAGGAACGCGTGCTGCGCCAGATAAAGACCGAGCAAACGGTCAAGCTGTGCAGCGACCTGATATCCATACCCAGCTTCAAGACGGAGGAACAGAAGGTCGCGAGGTTTTTGGCGGGCTTCTTCCGGCGGAGGGGCTACGAGGTGGACCTGCAGGAGGTGGAGCCGGGCCGGTACCAGACGATAGCGACGTTGAAGGGGTCGGGTGGGGGGAAGAGCTTGATGCTGAACGGGCACATCGACATCGACCCGCTGGCGATGGGATGGGTCCGGGACCCGTTTACGCCCAGCTGGGAAGGCGACCGGTTGTACGGGGCGGGGGTCAACAACATGAAGGGCGGCGTGACCGCGATCATCACCGCCGCGGAGGCAATACGCAAGGCCAGGGCCCCGATGAAGGGCGATCTGGTCATTGCCTGTGTCGTCGGGGAGCTTCAGGGAGGGGTGGGGACGGTGTACGCCCTGAACCAGGGCCTGAGGACGGACGGGGCGTACGTGTCGGAGCCGACGGGGGACGGCGACAACATCATGACGACCCACGCCGGCGTGGTGGAGTTGGCCATAAGCACCGTCGGCCTGTCGCAGCACGTGAGCCGCTCTCACCTGGCGGTCGATGCGCTGGAGATGATGACGAAGGCGATACCGGCAATCAAGAACGTGGAGTTTACCTACACGCCTAGGCCCGACCTGCCCGACCTGCCCCGGATCATCGCCGGGACGATAATCGGGGGAAGGGGGAGGAACCACGACCTGAAGGGCCCGAACTTTACCTGCGACTACTGCACGGTCATCGTGGATGCGCGGATCGTGCCTGGGCAGTCGCACGTGACGGTGAAGGCGGACCTGGACTGGGCCCTGAGCAAGATCAAGGCCGAGGACCCGACCTTCGAATACGAGATAGTTACGCCCGTGCCGCCCGAGTACAAGGTGATGACGGTGTTCATGAACCCGCTGGACGTGCCCAGGGACAACGTGATCGTGCAGAACCTGGAAAAGGCTTATCGGAGGGTGTCCGGGAGGGGGCCGGACAAGATCGGGGCGATAGTTACCCAGTCCTACGCGGGGAACGATAGCTGTCACATCTGGGAAGCAGGCATCCCCGTGTGCCTGATGGGCGCGGAGAGCGGTCGGGACCAGAAGGGAGAGCCCGACTCCTTCGTCAAGGTCCCCAGCATGGTGCAGCTGGCGAAGACGTATGCGCTGGCGGCGTTGGACTGGTGCAACCAGGAGAGATAGGGGACAAACCCCCTCCGCTCATACTTCCCTTCGACAGGCTCAGGATAAACTAGGGGCTCAGCACGAGCGGCCCCTGCGCCCCTGTTCGTACTTTAGCGGGTTTGGGGTGAGGGGGCACTGGGGATGGATTCCCGATCGGAGTCGGGAATGACGGAGAGGGGGGATGGATTCCGGCTCGGGGGCCGGAATGACGGAGGGGAGGATTGGTGGGGACATTAGGTTGGCCGAGGGAGCCGTGAACGGAGAGTGATATGGATGGAGCGGTGAAGGACAAGGTGCTCGGGAAGATCAGGGAAAGGGAGGTGGTGGACCTGTGCAGCAGGCTGCTGCGCATACCGAGCTTCAAAACGGAGGAGCAGAAGGTTGCGCGGTTCCTGGCCGGGTTCTTCCGGCGGAGGGGCTACGAGGTGGACCTGCAGGAGGTGGAGCCGGGCCGGTACCAGACGATAGCGACGTTGAAGGGGTCGGGGGGCGGGAAGAGCCTGATGCTGAACGGCCACATTGACATCGACCCCCTGGCGATGGGCTGGGTTCGGGACCCGTGGGCGCCAAGCTGGGAGGAGAACCGGCTATACGGAGGCGGGGCCTTCAACATGAAGGGTGGCGTGGCGTCAATGATCTCGGCGGCGGAGGCCATTCGGAAGTCGGGGGTGGGGTTGAAGGGGGACATTGTGGTGGCCTGCGTCGTGGGGGAGCTGCAGGGAGGGGTGGGGACGGTGCACGCCCTGGAAAGCGGCGTTACTGCGGACATGGCCATCGTGGCGGAGCCCTTCGGCTCGAAGACCATCATGACTACCCACGCTGGTGTGATCGGCATGGCCATCAACACCCTGGGATACTCGAAGCACATCACCGTGCGCGAAGAAGCCGTGGACGCGATCGGCAAGATGATGAAGGTGATCGAGGCGGTGGACAAGGTCGAACTGAGACACACGCCGCACCCCGATCTGCCGGGCCTGCCCCGGATAAACTGCGGGGCGATCATCGGGGGTCGGGGGCGGGAGCACGACCTGAAGGGACCCAACTACGTGAGCGACTTCTGCACCTCCATCTGGGACGTGCGCATAGCGCCGGGCCAGACCGCCGAGACCGTCGAGGAAGACGTCAGGAAGGTTCTGGACGCCCTTAGCGCTCGGGACCCGGAGCTCAAGTGGGAGATGGAGATACCGCCGCCCGCGAGGTATAAGGGCGTCGTCGTGACCATGGACCCGGTGGACATTCCCAGGGACGAGTACATAGTCGGGGCGGTCTCCCGGGCCATCGAGGAGCACACGGGAGCGCCGCCGGAGAACGTGGGGGCGATACTGCCCCGCTCCTACGCCGGCAACGACACGTGTCACCTTTGGAAGGCGGGCATACCGTGCGTGCTGAACGGGCCGGGGGGCGACAGATCGGTGGACGGGGAGGCCGACACCTTCGTCTACGTGAGCGATATGGTCGAGTGCGCCAAGACCCACGCCCTGACGGCCCTGGAAGTCTGTAACCTGCCGGCCTAGCCGGGGAGGTCGAGAATGGCTGCTCAAACTTTGGATAGAGTCACGAACCGAGTGAAGGAAGACTGGGTCCTGGGGTTTGCGAAGAAGCTGATCGACATACCGAGCTTCAAGACCGAGGAGTCCGAGATAGCCCTGTTCCTGGCCTCGAATTTCCGGCGCTGGGGCTACGAGGTTGACCTTCAGGAAGTGGACCCGGGCCGATACCAGGTGGTGGCGACGCTGCGGGGCACGGGGGGCGGGAAGACGCTGATGCTGAACGGGCACATAGACATGGACCCGCTCTCCATGGGGTGGAAGCGAGACCCGTGGGCTTCGACGGTGGAAGGGGACCGGCTCTATGGAGCGGGAATCTACAACATGAAAGGGGGCGTCGCCTCCATAGTGGCGGCGGCGGAGGCGCTGCGTCGGGCCAAGGCGGCCCTCAAGGGCGACGTCCAGGTGGCCTGCGTGGTGGGGGAGCTGCAGGGAGGGATGGGCACCGAATACGCCCTGGCTCAAGGATACCGGCCCGATATGGCGATAGTGGCGGAACCCAACGACGCGGACACTGTTCTTACCGTTCACGCCGGCTGGCTGGAGATGGCGGTGAACGTGCTGGGCGAGTCCCGGCACATCAGCCAGAAGGAGAGCGGGGTCAACGCCATCCAGAAGATGTCCAGGGCGATAGAAGCGATAAACGGGCTGGAACTGGCGCACACCCCTTTCCCGGCCCTGCCGTCGTTGCCGCGGCTCCACGTGGGGGCGATCATCGGGGGGCAGGGGAGGGACCACGTGATAAACGGCCCGAACTTCGTGCCGGACTTCTGCACTGCCCTGGTGGATGGGCGCATGGTCCCGGGGCAGACGTCGGCGGGGGTCCTGGAGGAGGTGCGGCGGGCCCTGGACGCGGTCAAAGCCTCGGACCCCGAATTCGAGTATGAAATCGAGATGCCGCCGCCCGCGGGGTACCGGGTGCTTCGCACGGTGATGGAGCCGATGGACATGCCGACGGACGAGGAGATCGTCAAGGCGGTGGCCCGAGGGTATAGGGCGGTCACGGGGGGCGAGTTGGCCCACGTCGGGAGCAAGACCCCGAACTCCTACTCGGGGAACGACACCACGCACATGTGGAAAGCGGGCATCCCGTGCGTTCTCTACGGGCCGGGAGGCGCCTGCGACGAGCGGGAAGGCGAGCCGGACAACTACATCCGCATCAGCGACATGGTGACCTGCGCCAAGGTCATCGCGGCGACGGCGCTGGACGTCTGCAATCAGGAGGGGTAACCGGGGGCCGCCAACTTCTCCCTTAGCCAGCCGAATAGGATCTCATTCAACTCTTCCCGACATTCGTTCAACCCGTGCCCCGCGCCCTGGAAGCAGCGAAGCTCCTTGGGCTGGCCTGCCAGGTCATATATGAACTGGGAAGCGCGGACGGGGATTATGGCGTCGTCGGTCCCGTGGACCAGGAGGAGGGGCCTGGGGGCCACCTCCGAGACCCGTTGGGCGCCGGCGCTCTGGCTGGACAATCCCACCACGGCGACGATCTTATCGTTGTAGGGCGCGGCGGCTATGACCACGGCCCCTCCGAAGGAATGGCCGACCAGGGCCAATCGCTTGAACCCGACCCCCAGCAGCAGGGTCGTCCCGGCGAGGGTGTCGAGGACGGACTCGTAGAGATCGTTGGGCCAGCGGTAGTCGAGCCTGAGAGAAGCTATGCCCTCGCCGGCCAGGCGCTCGGCGAGGCGAACGTAGATGCTATCGGCGGGGCCGGTAACTCCGCCCCCGGCGCCCCACACCCAGAGGACGGCAGCGTCCATGGTCTGGGTGGCGTGAAAGAGGCTGAATATGTTGCCGCGGGTGGTGTTGATGAGGATTCCCTGGCCGGAGTGGCCTTCGGGGGCGCGGAAGCGATGGTACCCCTGGACCTGGATGGCCTCGTCGTCGGTGGGCGGCGGGCCGGCGGGGCCGGTCATGAGGCCGGGACCAGGTCTCGGGCCTGGACAATGGCCCTCAGCTTGGCCTCGGCGGTCCTGGCGGAGGCGACGGGGTTGTCGGCGAAGGTGGCGAACCCGCAGTCGGGGGTGAGGAGAAGGCGCTCCCTGCCGAAGAGGTCGATGCCGAGGTCTATGCTCTTGCGGATGTCATCGGGACTTTCCACGGCGTCCAGCTTCTGGTTCACCACGCCGATGGCGATGCGCTTGTCGTCGGGGAGGGATCGGAGGACGGCGGCGTCCCCGGCGCGGGGCGTGGAGAGCTCCAAGAAGAGGGTCTCGACGTGGACGCGTTTGAGGAGGTCGAGGAGGGGCCGGTAGTCGCCCGACAGGGCGGCGGACTCGTCCCGGGTCCAGTTGCCGCGGCAGACGTGGAGGCCGAGGCGGTCGGGCGGGAGGTCTCGCACGAGGTCGTTGAGAAGGCCTGCGGCGAAATCAAGCTCGGCGGCGGGCGGCAGCTTCTCGCTGAGGGCCCCGCACATGAAGGTGCGATTGCCGGTCGCGCTGCCGAAAACGACCTCGGTGAGAACGGGCTCGTCGAACTGTACGAGGGCCGCGCCGGAGGCGAGGAGGAAGTGGAGCTCTTCGCGCAGGACGCGGACCACGTCTCGGGCGAGGTCTTCGCGGGTCCGGTAGGGGAGGTCGGTGAGGCAGTCGAGCCACATGGTGCGGGTGAGGAGGTAGGGGCCAGGGATGGCGACTTTGACGGGTCTATCGGCGCACTGTGCGGCGAACTCAAGCTCGTGGAGAGCGAGGGGAGCGCTTCTGCCGAGCTTTCCGTAGACGACGGGGTGGCGGACTTCGCCGGCGGGCACGTCGAGGGCGCGCAGCTCTTTCTCGAACTTACCGGGATCATCGACCATGGCGGTGAGGTCGGTGAGGGGGATGATCTGGCAGTTGTCCAGGAGGCCGCCAACGAAGCTGGCGTAGCTGTCGCGGCGCTGCTCTCCGTCGGTTACCACGTCGACACCGGCGCGCAGCTGGGCGTCGATGGAGAGGCGAACTGCGTCGTCGGCGGTGGCCTGGAATTCGTCCTCATCGAGGCGTCCTTCGATGCGATCATGGACTGCCTGAAGCATCCATCGGGGCCGAGGCCAGCTCCCGATTCCCATGACGGACAGGGCCTCGATTCTGGGGGCGGCGGAGGGTGGGGGGAGGGAGCCGGGGATGGAGACCTCAACGCGTAGCTGCCGGCCTATGGACGGGGATGAGGGGAGGGGAGTCGAGGGTCGACGCTCCTCCAGGGGGCCCTTGCACACGAGGAAGCTGCGCTGCCCGTTCCTCCTGGTCCAGGAAACGAGCTCGTTCCCGGTCATCCGGCACCAGGAGGGAAGCTCGACCTCTACGGTGGAGTCGGTTGAGAGGATTTCGAGGAGGCCGCCGCGTTTCATGGGGTCGATGTGGCGGCGGATGAGCAGGAGCAGGCCGCCACCGCAGTCGAGGTCACCGCCGTCGAAGCTGACGTCGGGCGGGTGCAGGTGGCGATGGATGTGGTCCATGAGAAGCTCGGGGCGCGGTGGTCAGTAGGAGACGGAAGGGCTGTTGTCGGACAGGAACTCGACGAGCTTGGCCCCGCCGACGATTACGGCCCCATCGACGAGGTTGTTTTCGTCAAGGCCTCGCTTCTTGAAGCACGGGGCGCAGACGTAGATGGCCCCACCGACCGCCGCGAAGTTGCCCATGAGCTCCTTGAGGGGCAGGAACCCTTCCTCGTGCACATCGTCGGCGTAGCCCTTCTGGGAGAGGCGTACGCCCTCGGTGCTGAGGAAGACCATGGTCTCCTTCTCGGAGCCGAGGGCGGCGTTGGCTATGACGAAGGCGACGGTGGCCTTGTCGGTGTTGTCCTTGGCGTGGGTGAGGCTGATGCAGAATTTTCCGGACATGTTGGCTCCTTACGGGGTCTATTTCTGTTCGATCCAGTAGTGGGGGTGGT
>JAAXHX010000161.1 GCA_012270635.1 Dehalococcoidia bacterium
TCGAGCCTGTCAACGCCGAGGAGGATCTTGTGGTTCCTGGAGAAGTCCTCCAGGAACTCGCCGACGGGTGACGGGTCCCTGTTCAGCGCCATCTCGCGGAAGGCCTGGGCGTCGGCGCTAACCGGATAGGAGCGCACCTTCAGGGTGCGGCCCCGGTGATGAACGGTATCGCCGATGAGCACGGCTCCGAGCTCGTCCCCCAGCGACTCCTGGAGGTTGTGGGCGTACTTGCGGGTCTGGAGACCGGCGAGGTCGTAGTCGAAGAGACGGGTCAGGAGCTTTCGGGCCCAGGGGAGGATGCCGAAGATCTCGGGGGGAGGGAAGGGGCTGTGAAGGAAGAAGCCCGTCTTGCCCGCCCACCCGAGCTTCCTGAGCTCGCGCCCGAGGGGGAAGAGATGGTAGTCGTGGACCCAGACCAGGTCGTTGGGGCGGAGGAGATCTATGAGAGAGGCGGCGTACTTGCGGTTGACGCTCCGGTAGATGCGGTAGCTCTCGTGGCGGATGGTGGCCTTGTCGGGGAAGGAGTGGAGGAGGGGCCACAGGGTGCGGTTGGAGAAGACGGTATAGAAGTGCTCGACTTCCTCACGGGATAGGGAGACGGAGGCGAGGCGGATGCCCTCAACCTCGGAGATGGAGGGCGGGGCGGCGCTCTTTTGACCGTCGGGCTGGCCGTCCCAACCCATCCAGACGCCGCCCCGGCTTTCGAGGGCCGGGCGAAGGGCGCTGACCAGCCCACCGACGGGGAGGTTGCGCCTCTCCTCCACGCTGGAGGGCGCGGACACGGCGGGGGCCCTGTTGGAGACAACTACTACCCGGCCTTCGCCAGCCATTAAATAACCGTCCCGCCCCGAGACAGCGGCGAGACCAGGCACTGGAACGCGGCCGTGGCTCGGGCCTTAGTTCTGAATATACTGTAGGTTAGGAAAAGGCGAGGCGCAAGGGGTCAAGGACGGGGAAGCAGCAGGTCGGGGACCTCGGAGAGGGCGCAGATTACAGTGCAGTCCTGCTTGCCGGCCTGGCCAGTCCTGTCGATGAGCACCGGTTCGATGCCTGCGGCCCGGGCCCCGGTCACGTCCGAGTAGTACTGGTCGCCGACGTGCAAGGCCTCGGGGGCGGCGACCCCGGCCTTGGACAGGGCGATTTCGAAGATCCGAGGGTGGGGCTTTTCGGAGCCCGCCTCCTTGGAGGTGACCCAAAAGTCGAGGCAATCGCTGAGGCCCAGCCGTCGGCAGGTGCGCTGAAGATCGGAGTAGATGTTGGTGATCATCCCAACGACGAAACCGGCGGACTTCAGGTCACGGATGCAGGGAAGGGCGTCGTCATACAGGGCCAGGTGGTAGGGGATGGCGCGTATGGCCTGGAATATCTCTCCGGCCAGGGACAGGGGCGCTTCGACGCCCGAGCCGTGGAGGATGATGCGCTCGTACTTGGCGAAGAAGTCCCGTTGCTCCTGCTCGGTGCGCTTGGCCAGGTGGAGCTTGGCGTTTTCTCGGCCCATGAAGTCGTCGGCGGCGGCGTATCCCCGGACAATGCCTTCCTGGGTAACCCGGATGCCGTACTCGGCGCAGACGCGCTGCTGGAGGGCCTCACGGGGCGGGTCGAAGCGCGCGAGGGTGTTGTAGAGGTCGAAGAATACGGCCTTGACCATGGGGGCTCTCTTGGCTCCTCGGAAGGGACGAGGGCTGAAAATGCAACGGTGAGTATACAACGCTGGCTATAATGGGGAGTCGGGCCCAGGGGGCCCGATCAGTCAAGCAAGAGGGCATCATCAACCTTTCAAAGGCAATTTCGCGGGCGAGGGACTCTTTCCTGGACCTGCTCTTTCCCCGCCGATGCGTGGCTTGCGACAGGCTCGGGGAGTTCATCTGCCCGGAGTGCGAGTCCGGTATGCCGGTGATCGGGGCGCCGCGGTGTCACAGGTGCGGGAACCCGGGGTCGAGCCCCTGCCTCTGCATCGCCGAAGGAACGCGCATCTGGCCGTTGGACGGGATGAGGTCGGCTTTTCTGTTCGAAAGCCCGGTGAGGGAGGCGATCCTGGCGCTGAAGTACGCCAACCTGCGGTCGGTGGGGAGGGCGTTGTCGGGATACGCGGCGGAGATGCTGACGAAAGACAACCTGGACTTCGACGTGCTGGTCCCCGTTCCGCTGCACGGGCGCAGGCTGCGGCAGAGGGGCTACAACCAGTCCCAGATCATAGCGGGTCACCTGGGCAAGGAGCTGGGAATCGAAGTGGAGAGCCGACTGCTGAGGCGGATCACGCATGCCGGGCCCCAGGCCCGGGCGGCGACCGCGGACGAGAGACGGGCCAACGTGGCCCGGGCCTTTCAATGTGGACCGGGTAGCCTGGAGGGGCGGAAGATTGCGCTGATCGACGACGTTACGACGACGGGGGCGACGCTGAGGGCCTGCGCCTCCGCCCTTAAAAGAGCCGGTGCAGGCGAGGTGTGGGGCGTCACGGTGGCGAGGGAGCTGTAGGGAAGACGGCATGGGAAAGTCGGTGTTCGTGACCTTTGTCGGGGGGTGGGGGGAGAGCGGCCCGGAGCGGGCCCTGGCGTTGGCGCAGGGGGCGATAGCACTGGACAACCTGGCTAAGGCGGTGGGGTGCGGGGGGTTTGACAGGCACGTTATGGTCACGGACGAACCTGAATTGCTCGACATAAAGCTATCGGGGGTGGAGGTGGAAAGGTCCCCTACACCCTTCCATTTCGGGCGGTGTCTTCAGGACGTGCTGCGGAGGCACGATGCAGAGCGGGCTTGCTGCCTGGGGGGAGGATCGATGCCCCTGGCGCCGGAGTCGCTGTTCGGGGAGGTGGCCCAAAGGCTCAGCGAGAGCTCCGATACCGTGATCGCCAACAACCTGTACTCCGGCGACATGACGGCGTTCACGCCCGCGGCGGCCCTGGAGTGCATAGCGTTGCCGGAGATCGACAATCCTCTACCCCGATTGCTGAGGGACCAGGGAGGTCTAACCGCCGTGGCCCTGGACAAGAGCATCGAGACGCTGATGGACGTGGACACCCCCACGGACCTCGCCGTGCTGTCGCTCTACCCTCGCTCGCCCGAGAGCATCAAGCAAGCGGTGACCGCCACGGAATTGCAGCGGGGCCAACTGAGGAGGGCGATAGCCTGCTTCACGGACAAGGACGCGCGGGTCACGGTCGGGGGGCGGGTGGGGAGCTTCGTGTGGTCGAGGCTGGAGACGGACACCGCGTGCCGGTGCAGGGTGATTTCGGAGGGGCGGGGGATGCGGGCCGAGGGGCCATGTGGGGCCGGACGCTCGGTCCTGGGCTACCTGCTTGACTCGTCGGGGGTGAGCGGGTTCTTCGACAGGTTGGCCGAAATGGGGGACGCGGCGTTCATCGATACGCGGGTGATCTTCAATCACTTCGGGAAGGCGTTCCCAGCGTCGGACAGGTTCCATTCGGACATGCTGGAATGGAAGTCGGTGGCCGACCCGTGGCTGAGGGAGTTCACCCAAGGGGCGAGGGAGGCGACGATCCCGGTGGTGTTGGGAGGGCACTCCCTGGTGTCGGGGGGAATGCTGGCCCTGATAGACGCGGCTTGGGGGGGGTTGGTTAGAAGGGACGACAAAGCATTGTGGCAGGGGATCAGCGCGCAACCGGGGTCGCTTACTGAGCGGGCTTGTCAGCGTTGTACTCCACCACCATCACCACCTTGGTGAGATTCATGCGCCCTCCCGACGTTGGGCCGTTTACCCTAATCTCCGCGTCATTGAGACTTCCGGACAAACCGTCGGTTATCGCAGTGCCGGAGATCCGCACGTACGGATAGTCCGTTCCCACTATCTGATTCCCTGACATTGTCGCAAGTTCATCACTGCCCGAATACACGACGAAGCTGTATTGCTCCGGCTGCAACGTCCCTATAGCGGCGGCCACGGTCACCTCAAAGCGCACGTCAGTAACCGTTCCGGGGACGGCGTCGGCCCCCACCGTGAAGCCCAGGCGCACCGCGCCGCCATTGAATAGGAGCAACTTGGATGAGTCGCCGTCATGGTAGGGTTCGTCCAGGCACTCCCAGAGTTCGGTGCACCCCGTCGGAACCATAAAGCCCCCGGCGTGGGCCGCCGAAGTCGGGTAGAAGTAGGCCGTCTCGATGACCGGGACGGGGGTGGGGGTAGCGATGGGTGCGGTTACGGTGTTTTTCTCACCGAACCCTGAGTACGTCTCCTCAACTTGTTCAATCACCTTGGGAGTGGGTGTAGGCATAGGAGTTCCCGATGCGGCTTGCGCCGGCGCAGGCTGGGAATCACTGGTTGCCAATACAACAGTAGTCAGGCCCTTCACCGGCCGACCAGTTTCGTCAACGGTTAGCTGTCGCTTTATGATTTCATCCTCCAAGTTGCTGATCTCTTCCCACTCAATGAGGCGTTCTGAAGGTGGATCATCTCCGGTGCTGGGCGACGCCTGTGCTGATGTATCTTCTACTGGAAAGCAGGGGTAGGGGATGTCAGGGACTGTGTCAGCCCAAAAGATTTGCCAGTCTCCATAAGTATCAAGGTCATCGGGGGAAGCGCTACCGCGAAAATACCACACACCATCCTTAACTATGAATTCTCCCTTGCCTGCGAAGTTTCCGTCGTTGTCATATGCCATTGAGACTGATCGAAAATCATCGCCAGAATATTCATAATTATGTGTAACAGTTCCCTGCTCGAACGTGGATATCATCACCGCATCGTAATCCTCCTCCTCCACCAGCTTGTCACATGCCTGCTTGACGATCTCGGCGGCACTTAACGCAGGGGGATCACCGGGAGTCAGCAGGGCCCAGACTGCAAGGACTATACCCACTGATAGGGCCAAAGGGATGGACCACAGCAATATGCGCATCGCTCTCGGCATTACCGCACCTCCCAAAAATAGATCTTATCGTCAATAATCTGGTCAACTACATCCCTGGCATTAGGCAAATCCACTGCAAGTTCTTGGGTAATCTCATCCGCGTATTGTTCACTGCATTCATCGGCTTCTTCGAGCTCCAACAAGAGGACCATGCTGATTTCCATTAAAGCGCCTAGCGGACCCCTGACTCGAAAGCTCACGTATTTGAAGTCAGAAGGGTCACGGTTAATGGCGCAAATTTCCGGCATGCGTCGGCGGTCCGTGATACGGGTTGCCGTGGTACTGCTCGTTATTTCGTCAATGGTATGTGTTCCCGAAGCCGTAACTACCGCTCGCTTGAGATGGGCCAAGGAGAGTTCGACCGGTTCCGTCTCGGTGTAGCCCGCCCTGCAATAGGAACATGACAGCGGGATCGGGGCCATAGCCGTGTAAGGGCGCTAGGGGCACGCTACGCTAGTATCCTCTTCCTCGTCGTGGGATTCGGCCAGGATGCCGGTTCCAATGAGCGCCGCCAGCGTGAGAATCCCCGCACCGAGAGTGAGTACAGCGCCCTGATGATATGACCCTTCATGTGTCACATCCCGATTGATACGCCGACGCGGAGAATATCATACCGCCACCGTGAGCGCCGTCAAACTATCGCCAACCAGGACCCGAGCGTAACGCCAAGCACAACCCGGAAGCCGAGACCAGGCTATCCGCCTCATCATCCACGAGGTTAGAATTTCAATTGACGGGCCTTCGAGGGTGAGATAGACTTTAGTCCAGATTGAAAGAGACAAGGGCCCTGCGGAGCAGGCCGCGACCATAGCTTTAGACCATGTAGGCACTATCTTTGTGAAGTGCCTTATTTCATAGAAGCGGCCGCCCGCCAACGGCCTGGAAGCAGAGGGTAAAATGACCACTCTATTGGAGCAGGACGCCGAGATAAAGCGGATAATCGATGCGGAGGCGGAGCGGCAGAAGCGGAAGATAGTGCTGATCGCCTCGGAGAACTACGCCAGCAAGGCGGTGCTGGAGGCGCAGGGCTCGGTCCTGACCAACAAGTACGCCGAGGGCTATCCTGGCCGGAGGTATTACGGCGGATGCGAGTTCGTCGACCAGGCCGAGACCCTGGCCATCGAAAGGGCGAAGGAGCTCTTCGGGGCCGAGCACGTGAACGTACAGCCTCACAGCGGGGCCCAGGCGAACATGGGCGTCTACTTCTCGCTGCTGGAGCCCGGCGACACGGTGATGGGGCTGCGGCTGGACCAGGGCGGGCACCTGACTCACGGGAGCCCCGTCAATTTCTCGGGGCGGTACTACAACTTCGTGTCTTATGGCGTGGACCCGGACACCGAGCTCATAGACTACGACGAGGTGGACAGGCTGGCCCGGGAGCACAGGCCCAAGATCATCGTGGCGGGGGCCACGGCGTACCCCCGAGTGATCGACTTCGCGAGGTTCCGGCAGATCGCCGATGAGGTCGGGGCCCTGCTGATGGTGGACATGGCCCACATCGCTGGGCTGGTGGCCGCCGGGGTGCACCCCTCGTGCGTCCCTCATGCGCAGATAGTGACCACCACCACCCATAAGACGCTGCGAGGGCCGAGGGGGGCGATGATCCTGTGCAACAAGGACCTGGCCGGCTCCATTGACAAGGGAGTCTTTCCCCGGATGCAGGGCGGGCCGTTCATGCACGCCATCGCGGCCAAGGCGGTGGCCTTCGGGGAGGCCCTGAGGCCCGAGTTCAAAGAGTACCAACAGTCGGTCGTGGATAATGCGCGCATCCTGGCTAACCAGCTGCAGGAGCTGGGCTTCCGCATCGTGTCGGGGGGGACGGACACGCACCTGATGCTGGTGGACGTGTCGGCGCTGGGCCTCACGGGCAAGGAGGCGGAGGAGGCGCTGGACGCGGTGAACATCACGGCCAACAAGAACGCCATACCCAACGACCCCCGGCCGCCCAGGATTACGAGCGGGTTGCGGGTCGGGACGCCGGCGGTGACCAGCCGGGGCTTCGGGCCCGACGAAATGGCGGAGATCGCACGGCTGATGCACCGGATGGTGACTAACATAGACGACGAGAGGGTCAAGGCGGAAGTCACGGACGCCGTCGGAGAGCTGACGGCCCGGTTCCCGGTACCGGGGATCGACTACTAGGCGGGTGTACCGGGGGCGCTATGCTATAATGCCCTCCGGTCAAAAACCGATTCAACAGGAGTGGGAGTTCGCCCTTGCAAGGCTATGAGATAGTGACCATCGTCGATCCGCAGATCGCGGACGAGGATGTGCCGAAGACGTCCGATAAGATCAATGAGTTCATCACCTCCAGGGGCGGCGCCATAGCTCGGGTCCAGAGATGGGGAAGGCGACGCCTGGCATACCCGATCCAGAGACAGACCGAGGCCCACTACCTGCTCACCACTTTTGCCCTGGACCCGCAGCTGGCCTCGGAGCTGGAGGCGGACTTGACCCTGGCGCAGGAAGTGCTGAAGCACATGGTCATCAAGCTGGATGACGCCGAGTTCCAGAAGGCCTCCGAGGAACCCCCGCCCCCTCCGGTAGAACTCCCGCCCGCAGCGACAGAACCCCCGCCCGCAGCGACAGAGCCCCCACCCGTTGCGACGGAGGCCCCGCCCGCTGAGGCAGAGGCCCCGCCCGCTGAGGCAGAGGCCCCGCCGGTTGCGACAGAACCCCCGTCCGCAGCGACAGAAGCCCCGCCCGCTGCGGCGGAACCCCCGCCTGTTGCGGTAGAGGCCCCATCCGTTGAAGCAGAGGCCCCATCTGTTGAGGCAGAGGCCCCACCCGCTCCGGTAGAACCCCCGCCCGTTGAAGCAGAGGCCCAGCAGGATGAAGCCGCACCCGACGAGCCGGCTGCTGAACCCGTTGCCGAGCAGGAGGCTATAGGAAGCGAGGCGTCGGGGGAGGGGGTTGACGAAGCATCGCCCTCCACTGATGAAGAGCAGCCGGAGGCGGAGGACAAAGGAGGGCCGTAGGAATGGTGGGCTTGAACAAGATCATGGTGATCGGCAACCTGGGGACGGACCCCGAGATGAGGTACACCCCCAACGGCAATGCGGTGACCAACTTTCGGATGGCGGTGACCAGGTCCTACACCCCCAGGGACGGGGAGCGAAGGCAGGAAACGGAATGGTTCAGGATAGTGGCCTGGAACCAGCAGGCCGAGTCCTGTAATCAGTACCTGCAGAAGGGCAAGCGGGTCTACGTGGAAGGCAGGCTGAAGAGCGACACCTGGGAAGGGCGCGACGGCCAGACCAGGTTCACCAACGAGATCATCGCTGATCGCGTCCTGTTCCTGGACCGCCAGCCCGTGACCACGGCGCCGGGTGACGAGCCGTACGGCGACGACGCGGGGGACGGGGCGGAGGACCTGCCCTTCTAGGGGCTCGGGCCGAGGGAAGACGCAAAGGGATTTAATCGCACGCAGTTGAGCGAGTTCGAGAAAGGAATGGTCTAACGTGGTTCAGTCAAGGCCGAGAACTGGCCCGCCCAGGGAGCGGCGGGGAGGAAGACCTTGGTACGCGCGCAGGCGCAAGGTCTGCTCTTTCTGCGTGGACAAGGTGAAGACCATAGACTACAAGGACCCGACCAAGCTCAAACGTTTCATATCCGACAGGGCCAAGATCGAGCCCCGGCGCAAGACGGGAACGTGCGCAAAGCACCAGCGGAGACTGACCAGGGCCATCAAGAGAGCCCGCACCATTGCGCTGCTGCCCATAGCGGCCAACCACGTACTGGACACCGGCCCGATAGTCGTCTCCGCGTAAGGGGACGAGGAAATTTGACAAAGGCGCGTCCGCCGGCCCTTGCTTTCGAGGCCGACGCCCCTTGCAAGCCGCTACCCCAGCCCCGAGCATGAGCACCCAACCAACTGCCCCGGCGAAGAGGATCGGGATTGGCCTCATGGGCGTCGGGGTGGTGGGGAGTGGGGTCGCGGCGGTCCTGAACGATAAATCCGCGGACCTGGACGCGGGGCCCGGGGCCCAACTGAGCATTTGCAGGGCGCTGGTCAAGGACCCGTCCAAGTCGAGGCCCGTTCACCTCTCGCCGGAACTGTTCACCACGGACCCCAACGAGCTGCTCCAGGACCCGGAAGTCGACATAATCGTTGAGGTGATGGGTGGGGAGAACCCGGCTCGGGAGTATATCTGCGAAGCGCTGTCTCGGGGCAAGCACGTGGTTACGGCCAACAAGGAAGTGATGGGCAAGCACGGGCCCGACCTTTCGGGGCTGGCCCAGCGTCGAGGAGTCGCGCTTCTGTACGAGGCCAGCGCGGGCGGCGGTATCCCCCTGATCAGCACCCTTCACCAGGACCTGTCCGCCAACGAGGTCACCGGCGTCACCGCCATAATCAACGGGACCACCAACTACATCCTGACCAGGATGTCCCAGGAGGGCGTCGAGTTCGGGGAGGCGTTGGCGCAGGCCATGGAGCTGGGCTACGCGGAGCCCGACCCCTCGGCGGACATCGAGGGGACGGACGCGGCCCACAAGCTCGCCCTGATAGCCAGCCTGGCGTTTCACACGGAGGTGCGTTCCCCGGACGTGTACAGCGAGGGGATATCGCGACTGGTGGCGAGGGACTTTCAGTACGCCCGAGAGCTGGGATACGCTATCAAGCTGCTGGCCATAGGAAAGAACGACGGGGAGTCGATTCAAGTCGGGGTCCACCCGACCCTGCTCCCGGAGGACCTGCTGTTGGCCAAGGTGGACGGGGTGTTCAACGCCATCCAGATAGACGCCGACGTCGCGGGGAGAATCCTGCTGTATGGCCGGGGCGCGGGCCCCGAGCCGACGGCCAGCGCGGTCATCTCCGACGTCCTGAGGATCGCCAGGGCGATGTCCCTAGGCCAGGCCAACGGGTGGCCGGTCTCGTCGTCGTCGCCGAAGTCGATAAAGCCCATGGAGGAGTGGGAAAGCCAGTTCTACGTGCGGATGACGGTGGAGGACACCTTCGGGGTCCTGGCCCAAATCACGCAGATATTCAAAGAGATGAAGATAAGCCTGGCCTCGGTGATCCAGAAACGTTCCGACCCGGAGCACGGTACGGCGGAGATCGTACTGATGACCCACCCCGCTCCCGAAAAGGCGATGCGGGAGTCGGTGGAGAGGATGGAGGAACTCGAGGCCGTGAGGGAGATCGGGAACGTGGTGCGGGTGGAAGGTTGAAGCGCGAGACTCGGATGGGGCAGGGCGTTCTCGGCAGGTACGGTGAATATCTCCCATTAACGCGTTCCACGCCGATGATAACCCTGGGAGAGGGCGACACTCCCCTGGTGCGCTCGAGGGCCATCGAGAAAGAGCTGGGGGTCGGGAGGCTCTATTTCAAGCTGGAAGGCTGCAACCCGACGGGATCCTTCAAGGATCGGGGGATGGTGGTTGCGGTGGCGAAGGCGCTGGAGTCGGGGGCGGAGGCGATCATGTGCGCCTCGACTGGGAACACCAGCGCATCGGCCTCGGCCTTCGGGGCCCGGTTCGGGCTCGAGACCTACGTTCTGGCCCCCAAGGGCAGGATAGCCAAGGGGAAGCTCTCCCAGGCCCTGGTGCACGGGGCCAAGCTGGTGAGCATAGACGGCAGCTTCGACGAGATATTGCGCATCGCCCAGACCCTGACCGAGAGATATGAAGTGGCCTTCGTGAACTCCCTCAATCCCCACAGGATAGAGGGGCAGAAGACCGCCGCCTTCGAGATAGTGGACGACCTGGGGTCGGCGCCCGACTACCTGCTGGTGCCCGTGGGAAATGCGGGCAATATCACCGCCTACTGGAAGGGTTTCAAGGAGTATGCCGACCTGGGAAAGGCGACGACCAAGCCCCGGATGATGGGTTTTCAAGCCGCCGGGGCCGCCCCGATAGTCGAGGGCAAACCTGTGGAGGACCCGCAGACAGTGGCCTCGGCGATCAGGATAGGCAACCCGGCCAGCTGGAACGGCGCCCTGACCGCCGAAAGAGAGTCGGGTGGGGCGATAGACCTGGTCACCGACGATGAGATTCTGTCGGCATACCGGGCGATTGCGGAAAAGGAGGGGGTGTTTGGGGAACCGGCCTCCGCCGCCTCGGTGGCGGGGTTGTATAAAATGGCGCGGAATGGAAAAGAGCTCCGGGACGCCTCGGTAGTGTGCGTGATCACGGGCACGGGTCTCAAAGACCAGGAGGTGGCCCTGCAGAGCCGGGGAACGTTCCTGGAAGCCCCGCCCACGGCGTCGGGCGTCGAGGCGGTCCTTGGGTTGGGCCGGGTAAGGTCCGCAACGTAGGATGGTCACTTGGTAGATAAACAGGCCATAGAGAAGGCGTTCGGGGAGATAGTAGAGGGCCTCGGGGTCAGTGCCCCGAGCAACGGGCTCCGGGACACGCCGACCCGGGTGGCGGTAGCCTACGAAGAGCTCTTTTCGGGGATCGATCAGGACCCCGCCGGGGAACTGGCCGTGACCTTCGACGAGGAGCACGACGACCTGATGATGGTGCGCAACATGCCCCTCTACTCCATGTGCGAACACCACCTCCTCCCCTTCTTCGGTTCGGCGCACATAGGCTACGTTCCCAAGGGCAAGGTGGCGGGGGTGAGCAAACTGGCCCGGGTTGTGGAGATCCTCTCGCGCAGGCCCCAGATGCAGGAGCGCCTGACGAAGCAGGTAGCGGATACTATATACGAAGGCGTCGGGCCCGACGGGCTGGTGGTGATCATAGACGCCGAGCACCTGTGCATGACCATGCGGGGCATCCAGAAGCCGGGAACGCGCATTGTCACCCTAGCGGCGAGAGGGCAGTTCGAAAAGGGCCGCTTCAGCAAGGAGCAGCTCATATCGATCCTGCAGGGGAGTTGATGTCGAGGCTGCGAATGGTGCGGGAGACGTTCTCGGGCCTGGCCCCTCGGTGGGAGGGGCTCCTGGGACGAGCGGCGGTCAACAACATCTTCCTCAGCCCCCAATGGCATAGGCTATGGTGGGACTCCCTGGCCGACAACGAAGAGCTGCTGCTGTTCGCCTGCCTGGACGGAGAGGAACTGGTGGGGGTGCTGCCCCTGAAGCGGATGGGAGGCCGGCTATCGTTCATCGGCAACGCCAACGTCTGCGACTACATGGACTTCGTGGTGGCCGGGGGTCGGGAGGGGGAGGTGTACGAGGCCATTACGGGACACCTGCTGGGCCTGGAGTGGGAGGAACTGACGCTGAACGGCGTCGACGGCCGGTCCCCGACCATGTCCCGCCTGGTCGACTCGCTTCGGCAGCGAGGCATGGGCGTCACGATCAGGCCGGAAGAGGTGTGCCCGACGGTGAAGCTGCCCGGCAGCTGGGACGAGTACCTCTCGGGGCTGAGCAAGAAGGACCGGCACGAGCTTCGCAGGAAGCTGCGCCGCCTTTACAGTGCGGGAGACGTGAGATATCATGTCGCCGCTCAATGTGACGGATTTCCCAAAGATTTGGAGGAGTTTCTAGGGCTGCTGGAGAACAGCCGGGCCGACAAAGCGGCGTTCATGACCCCGCAGATGCGGGGGTTCTTTCGGAACACGCTCTCGGGGCTGGCGAAGACGGGGGCCGTGCGGCTCAGCTTCCTGGAGGTGGACGGGAAGCGGGTGTCTTCCACCGTCTGCTTCGACTACGATAACCGGTATTTCCTCTACAACAGCGGTTACGACACCGAGTATTCGCACCTGAGCGTCGGGCTCCTGCTTAAAGCGCTATGCCTGAAGCGGGCCATCGAGACGGGCAAGACGGAATTCAATTTCCTGAGAGGTGCCGAGCCATACAAGTACCATCTGGGGGCCGTCGATGAAGTCGTATACACCATATCGGCCGACCGCAGGGGCGTCCTCCCCGGCGAGCCTTCTTAACGTTCATCAGTTTCCATGTCCAAGGATAAGCTGCGGATAGCGCTGGTCAGCGTCCACGGTTGTCCCCTCGCCCGCCTGGGGGAGAGAGACACCGGGGGCATGAACGTATACCTGCTCCAGCTGGCCAAAGAGCTGGGCAGTCTCGGGATCACCGCCGACGTATTCACCCGGTTCCACGACCCCAACGACCCCGAGATAGTGGACCTGGGGCCCGGTTCTCGGGTAATCCACGTCAAGGCCGGGCCCTGGTACGAGTCCAAAGAGGGCATCTATCCCCTGCTCCCGGAGTTCGTGGACAACATGGTGCGCTTTCAGCAGGAGCGCGGCCTCTCCTACGACTTGTACCACAGCCATTACTGGCTGTCCGGGGAGGTGGTGTCGAGGCTGAACCGGTACGGGAGACGACCTCACGTAGCGAGCTTCCACACCCTGGGTGAGGCCAAGGTGCGGGCCCGTTCCGAGGAGAACGAAAGCGTAGTGCGAATCCGGTCCGAGAGGGACACCCTGCACCGAGCGGACCGGATAGTGGCCGTGAGCGAACACGAGCGGGGCAACATGATCGACTTCTATGACGCACCGGGCGACCGGATCCAGGTGATACCGTGCGGTGTAGACATGGAGGTGTTCAAGCCGATGCCCAGGGATGAAGCGAGGCGGGAACTGGGTCTCGGCGGGGAGAAAGTGCTGCTCTACGTGGGCAGGGTGCAGCCCCTCAAGGGCCCCGAGCTCCTGCTGGAGGCGGTGGCGCGACTGGGCCTGGAGTCGGGGTTGAAGGTGCTGATAGTGGGGGGCGACGCAAAGGGCGACGCGGAGGTCGACAAGGTGCGCCGGCTGGCCGGGGACCTGGGCATCGGTCACCTGGTCTCCTTCGAGGGCACGGTGCCCCACGGCAGGCTGGTGCACTACTACAACGCCGCCGACCTCTGCGTGGTGCCCTCGTTCTACGAAAGCTTTGGTCTGGTGGCGGCGGAGGCGATGGCCTGCGGCACGCCGGTGGTGGCGACGGCGGTCGGGGGACTACCGGAGACGGTGAAGGACGGATTAAACGGCTGCCTGATCAGGGAGCGCAGACCGGAGACCCTAGCCAAGACGGTCAACCTCCTGCTGGACGATACGCAACTAAGGGGGCTGCTGGCCTCCCGGGCGCGGGAGTCGGTGGCGGGGCTGGACTGGCCCCTGGTGGCGGGTAGGGTGGCGGGTCTCTACGAATCGGTGTACCAGGCCGTCAACTAGGGCCGTCTACAAGCCCCGTTCGTACCACGCGGTCACGGCCCGTCTTCTGAATCCCCCGGCGCGGTAGATGCGGTGAGCGCTCGGGTTCAGGCTGTCGACGGTGAGGTCTATGCGGGAAGCCCCCGACTCCCGCAGGTACCGGACACCGGCCCGCATAATTGAGGTGCCCAGTCCCCTGCCCCGGTACTCGGGGTGCGCCCCCATCATGCCGATGAAGCCCTGGACACTGTTTTCGCCGCGCTCCAGCCTCGTCCAGTTGAAACCGATGGTGGCGTCCCCGTCGAGGACTAAGAGGATGTCGGCGAAGGTGAACAGGCCCATGCGGACCTTGTAGTGGACGTCCTCGGGGCTGTTGGGGCTGTACCCCCAGTGCTTGGCAAAGGAGAGGTTCTGGATGAAGCGCAGCCGCTCTTCGTCGCCTTCCCGGAAGTGACGGAGCCGGAACTCCGGTGCAAGGCCGGGGTCGGGGACCGAGGCCGGATCGTCGAGTTTCATTTCCCAGAACTTGCGGATGAAGCGAAAGCCGCAGCTCCTGGCTAGGCGGCGGGCGTCGAGGGCGCCATAGGGGACGGCCATCTGAATAATCCGGTAGCCGAGGCCGGAGGCCCTTTCGACGGAGGCCTGGACCATCCGGGCCCCGGCGCCCTTGCGCAGGTGGTCGGGGTGGACTGCGCCCTCCAGGACGACGCGCTTCAAAGGAGGCTCCAGGTTGGCGATGAGGTAGCCGACAGGCCGGTCGCCGTCCAGGGCGAGGAATACGTCCCTCTCGGCGTCGATGGTGGGCTGTCCGAGCCACACAGACATGTTGTCGGGGGAGCGGGCGGCCCACCAGCCCTTGTCGCCGTGGATAGAGTTGGTCAGGGCCCAGAGGCAGTCCAAGTCCGACGGCTGGAAGTTCTTTACGGTAATTATGGCGTCGACCTCCGGGGGTAGGGTGGGGTTCCATGGGAAGAAATCAGATGTCTGGCTTCCTCCGCTTTGCGGGCTTGTGCCAAATCATAAGAAGCTTGACGGCGTACCCAAAAATCGGCGCTTGCCCAGCCTGCTTTTTCCAATCGAATAGCCATAATGGGCGATACAGCCGCATGGCCATTCAGGACCCTCGAAAGAGTATGGCGTGCAACACCCAATCGTCTTGCAGCCTCGGTGATGCTGAGACCCAGGGGAACCAGGCAATTCTCTCTAATCCCGGGCCCCGGGTGAGGGGGATTCTTCATTCTCATGTCAATATACCCACCTAGTGATAGTCAATCAGGTCGACATCACGTACATCTTCGCCTTCGAATCGGAACACTATACGCCAATTGCCGGAAATTGAGATGCTCCATAGTCCCTTTAATTGTCCCTTAAGAAGATGAAGTCTATACCCAGGCAGGTTCACATCAAGGGGTCCGTGAGCATCATCAAGATCTGCTAAAGCCGATGATACCCGCACTACTAAGTCAGCGCCCACGCCTCTGGGGTCATCTCGCTCATAGAGCCTTTTCAAACCCCGATGACGGAACGATTTGATCACTATTCAACTATACCGCGTATCGGTACATACATCAAAGTGTGCTGACTGGCATAGCTTGTTGTGTGGAGAAAGCGAAAGAAATTGGGATTGACAGTCATATCCCGATTGTAGGAAAGTAGCTAGCCGAGCCCGATTTCGAGGGCTGCACGAAAACCCGACCTCCAGGAGCAACTCACCCCATGATTCCCACCCCCAGCGCCGTTCTAGTAGTGACGCCCCACCCCGACGATTTCGAGTTCGGGTGCGCGGGCATCGTGGCCAAGTGGATTAAAGAAGGATCTCGGGCGGTCCTCGTGGTGGCAACCAACGGGGACAAGGGCACCGACGACCCGGAGATGACCCCGGAGAAGCTGGCGGCGATCAGGAGAGAAGAGCAGCTGGAGGCAGCCCGGACGCTGGGGCTGAGCGAGGTGGTGTTCCTGGACTACCCGGATGGCGGGCTGGAGGACAGCGTCGAGTTCCGGGGCAAGCTGGTGAAGAGCCTTCGCATCCACAAGCCCGATGCAGTGTTCACCACGTACCCCTACCGCAGGAGCTTCTACCTGCACAGGGACCACCGGATGGCGGGTCAGGTGACCCTGGACGCCGCCTTTCCCTACGCCCGGGACCGGCTCCACTACCCCGAACACATCGCCGAGGGGCTTGCGCCTCACAAGGTGAAGCACATCCTGTTCTGGGGAAGCGAGGACCCCGACACCCACGTCGACATCTCCGAGACCATAGACCTGAAGATCGCGGCCCTGAAGTGCCACAAGAGCCAGGTCGCCGATACGGAGGACTGGAACGTGGCGGACAGCGTGCGGAACCACGCCCAGAACCTGGGGCGGGACAAGGGAATCCCCTACGCCGAGGCGTTCAAGGTGATGAACCTTCGGGGCTAGGGGCCCGGTGTTCGATCTACACAGCCATATCCTGCCGGGCCTCGACGACGGGGCTAAGAGCCTGGAAGAGTCTATGGCGATCCTCAGGGTCGCGGCGGGGGACGGGATAAAGGGCATCGCGGCGACGCCCCACGGGAAGGACGTCAGGGAGGCAGGGGCCCTGGGCCGGGTGTTCGAGCACGTGGAAACACTCAACCGTCGGGCCGCGGAAGAGGCGCTCGACATAAAGATATACGTCGGGATGGAGAACCACCTCACACCCGACCTCCTCGAGTTGACCGCAACCGGCCAGGCGTTGCTGATCAACGACGGGCCCTACATCCTGGTCGAACTGCCCTTCGACTCCCTGCCCGACTGCACGGATGAGGTCCTGGACAGTCTCCGGGGACAAGGTCTCATACCTCTAATCGCCCACCCGGAGCGGCAGGCCGACATCCAGCGAGACCCCTCGGTGATGGGGGGACTGGCGGAGATGGGGATGCTAGGGCAGGTAACGTCCACGTGCATACTGGGCAGGTTCGGGGGCGAGGCCCGGGACACGGCGGAAGTCCTTCTGAGGGAGGGGTGGGTGCACGTCATTGCCACGGACTGTCACCGGCCCTCGGGGCCGAGGGCGCCGGTGATGGCGGAGGCCGTCGCGGTGGCGGGGAGTATCGTCGGGGCGGAGAAGGCGCGGGCTATGTCGATGGACGTACCCGAAGCCGTGCTTATGGGGAGCGTGATAGCGACTTAGGCGAAGCCGAAGAGGCCGGCCACGTTGTCGCAGACTATCTTGCGACGCTCGTCGGAGGGAACGTCGGCGAGGATGTCGTCCAGCACCTCCCGGGACCTGGGCCAGGTAGACTCGGCGTGGGGGTAGTCGGAGCCCCAGGTAAGGCATTCAACGCCGATGAGGTCCCGGAGCCTGATGCCGATGTCGTCCTGCTGGAAACTCATGGTGACGTTGCTACGGAAGAAGTCGCTGGGGAGGACGCCGCTCCTGAAGCGGTGGGGCGCTGTCTGGCTCAACTCCGTGTAGAGCCAGTCCATAGTTCGGAGAAAGTACGGCGCCCAGGCCAGTTCGTGCTCCACGATGGCTACCTTCAACGCCGGGTGCCTTTCGAAGACGCCCGAGAAGATCATCGAGGCTACGGAGCGCCGGACCCAGTGGTCCTGGGTGACGCTGAAGGAAGCCGCTCCTTCCTCGTCGCCGTTGACGGTGAAGATGCTGACCTGTCCGGGGCCCGGCCTGTTGGATGCGATGTGCATGCTGATGACCACGCCGAGGGACTCGGCGGCGGACCAGAAAGGTTCGTAGATGGGGAGTTCGTACTGCTTGTCGTCGCCGGGGTAGGTAGTGATCATGGCGCCGCGGAAGCCCATGCCGGCGCACCGTTCAAGCTCCCGGGTCCCGTCCTCCACGTCGTCCAGGGAAATGAGGGCGTTGCCCTTGAAGAGGCCGGGGTTGGCGGAGCAAAAGTCGGCCAGCCAGTCATTGCTGGCGCGGAAGCAGGCGGCCAGCAGGTCGGGCTCCAGGATGGTATAGAGTCGCGCGCCGATGGTGGGGTATATGACCTCGCCGTCCACGCCGTCGATTCGCAGGTCATCGGTGCGGGGGGTCGGGTCGAAGGCGCCGGGGCGTACGTCTTCCAGGGCGCCCTCGAAGGTTATGTCCTCGGGATTTTCGTAGCGGAGCCCCGCTTGAGAGGGCGCGCCGACGGACCCGAGGGGCTGGTCGCCTTCCACGAGCCATCGCGCCATCCCCTCCTCATCGATAGCCATGTGAGGGGCGCGGTCCAGGAAGGGAGGATCTATGCGGGAGGTCCAGAGGTCGGGGGGTTCGACGATGTGGGAGTCGGAGGACAGGACTTGCAAATTGGACATGGCTTCGCCTCTCAAAGGCTGGTTGAAGTGCATCATAGGAAAGGGCATGGTGACTGTCAACGATGCCGATTCGTTGACAGGCTGATTCGGGCGAACCTATGATTCCGAAAGCAGTCCCATCTTGAGACCGGAGGTCGCCGATGTCGCCTTCAGAGAGTACGGGAAAGGTCCAGACGGTCCTCGGGGCCATATCGCCCGAGGACCTCGGCGTGACCCTTACCCACGAGCACATATTCATCCACTTCAAACCCCTGTACCTGGAGCCGCAGGAGGGAAGCCGTAAGGGCATGGCCATGACACCCGTGACCCTGGACGACCTGGGATGGATCCGGGGCAACTGGGCCAGCAACTACGACAACCTGGGCCTGTACGACGAGAAGCTGATGATAGAGGAGGTGGACCGATTCTACAGGGCCGGGGGTCGGAGCCTGGTGGACGCCACGAACCGAGGCATCGGCCGGGACCCTCTGGCGCTGGCCCGGGTCTCCCGGGCCACGGGGCTGAACATAGTCATGGGGTCGGGGTACTACGTGGAGCCGTTTCAACCGG
>JAAXHX010000162.1 GCA_012270635.1 Dehalococcoidia bacterium
GGACGCGGCTGCGGGTATACACCAACAAGTCAGACCGGCCCAATTCCACTCCCCGGCCATCATGCACGGCTACCTGACCCACAAAGGGCACATCCTGGGTTTCAATCAGAAAGGTAGCCTTCAGGTCTTGATCCGGGGGGCCCGAAAGGGATTCCAGCTCGGCCGACAACGGCCGGGCCCCGGTGCCCGGAACGTACACGCCCGGGATCCGCGTCGACACTCGCGCCGTTCGCCGGCCACGGGCCGGCCGGGGCTGTTGATCCCGCCCGACGTACTGTCGCGGTTCGGCCGT
This sequence comes from Dehalococcoidia bacterium, assembly GCA_012270635.1. Next base: position 293 of record JAAXHX010000162.1, read on the forward strand.
CAGGTTGAAGGATACGGCGTATCCCCGCTCGTCCATGTGGGCTCGCTCGACTTCTTCAATGGCGTATCGAACCTGCCGAATCTCACCGGGCATCAACAACAAGATATTTGGATGCACGGTTATTCGGTCGGACAAATCTCCGAGCGGCGACAGTTCTGCGTTTGTGAGGAATACGCTGGGCGTGCCGGGTCCTTCCGGCGCCTCCAGATATCCGAATTCAGTTGTTACAGTGACTTCCAGGGGCACGATCGAAGGATTGGACAAATTGAGCGTTCCGTCCTGAGCTTGGGCACTCAGTACGGCCACCAGGGGGTCGATCTCTATGATCTGGTCTGATTCAAGAACGCCGGATTGGAGGGTGGCCAACCCGAATTGAGCGCGGGAGGGTCCCAGAAGGACGGCCCGCTGCACCGGTTCCACGTCTAGAGAAACCGGGACACTGTGGGTTTCCACCATATGGCCCAGCGTCACCAAGACCGATAGGGCTCCGGTGTACGTGCCGGGGGGGGCCTGGTCCAAAGCCACCTCCCCTCCGAAGCGCAGCAAGTGACAGTCGCCCTTTTCCATACCGAAATGGAGGGAGGTTTCCGCTCGATTCTCCGAAGCCAGTGCGGAACACGAGGCCGCGTATGACCACAACGGCGCAAGATGGAGTTCGGGGGATGCCCGTGAAATGTCGGACCCTCCGGTCCGGCGCAGCACGGCTGGGCCGAGCAATTCGACCCCCAATTCCAAGCTGTCCTGGGCCGTGAGCCACAGGCGACCGGCGTGGACCGCCCCCCCGTACGCAAGACCGGAAAGCCGCTCAAGCCCGGGATCCAGTCGCGCGACTCCGAACGCCCCTATCCGGCCGAATGCCACCGGTGACACGCTGGCGCCCACCTGAAAAGACCGTAGGGCGTCCGGATTATTGACGACTACGTTGAGGGTCGCCGTGGCCGGAATGGAATGCGGAGCCCGTACCGTTATGGCGTAGCGATACGCGGTGGAAACGGCTCTCTGCTCGGCCGGCACCTCAAAAAGGGGTGTCGCCGCAAAATAGTCCGAAAGACGGGTCGTCGGCGTCCACGCCCAGGTATAATCCAGGTCCAGTCCCTTGTCGTTGGTCACTTCACAATGCAGCGTTCGGGGAGCCTCGCCGACCTGAACCGTAACCTGGGGCTCACAATTTAAGGCCAGCTCCGGCTGTGCCCGCACCGTAATGGTAACGGTCACAGATGGGGAACCAATATAATGGGGCGCCTCCACCGCGAGTGCATATTCAAAGGTCTGGTCATTCGGGACCGAGGCCGGCACTTGAAAGATCGGTCCGCGGAACCGGTCCGGATTGGCCCTCAGACGATCCTCCGTCCCCTGAAGCGGCTGCCAGACCCATGCCAGATTGGCGTCGGGGAGCACCTGGCCCACGGTGCAGTCCAGCGCTAAATCACTGGCGCCCTCGTAGACTTCAATCGGCGTCGTACAGGCCAACGTGAGCGTACCGAGAATCTTTTCCACCGTCACGGTGAGAGCCGCCGGCCTATCGGGCGCATCGGCGTCCGGAGCGGTGGCCGTCACTTCGTACACATAATCGCGAGTTAATTCGTCTTGCTCGGCGGGTACATCGAAGAGGGGCGTGCCCGAAGCCGTCACGTCTCCGATTAGGCGATCGGTCGGCTGCCAATCCCAGGTATAAACCAGCTCCAGGCTCTTGTCATTAGTGGCCGTACACGAAAGCTCCACGGGGGGATCCCCTACGTGTACATGGGCATCCTCACAGTCCACGAAAAGGTCCGGTCGCTCCAGCACAGTTATGAAGATGGTGGCCCGGTTCGATACCCCGAGATCGGTGCTGGAGGCGATGACCGAATATTCAAAAAACAAATCTTCGTCAACGGAGGCCGGCACATGGAACGTGGCGATCCGGGCGCTGTAGGAATCAAAACTCAAGAGGATCGGATCCAGCGGCGTGTTTCCTTCGGCTGCCCAGGTCCAGACAAAATCTCCGTCCTGACGGCTGGTGACGCTGCACTCCAGCTGGATGTCATCCCACCCTTCATAGACTTCGCTGACGGCCGGATGGCATTCTATCCGGAGATCCAGCGGTGAGGCCGGGCGGTCCGTATCTTGAACCACGATGGTCAATTCCTGCTGGGCCACGCGTCCCGCCTCCAGGGCCCGCACGAGAACCGTGAAGGTCGTATCCCGACTCACATCGGGTACTACAAACTCGGGAATACGATCATAGATACCCCACGGAATGACGTCCCGCCCGGTCTGCGGGAGGAACTGGTACTTCACCGGGTGGGCCGCTCCCGTCGTGCAGGGAAAGGCCACAGCTTCCCCTTCCTCCACAATCAGGTTGCGGCACTGCAGGGCCGGCTTCGTATTTACAATATGCACCTCCACGGTCTGCGACCCCGTCAGCCCCGTTTGCGGGTCTTCGGCTGTAAGTTCAAGCCATTGCACCTCCGCGGCATCCGTAATGACCGGTGCGCGGACGGAATACTCCAAATCTCCGCCGGCCAACACAACGGATTCACTGAATGGGGGCCAACCAAATTCGGCCGTGTATTCCAACAGGCCCCCGGTTGGATTATAGCCGGTGCAGGCCAGGACCGCTTCGGCGCCACTGTCCACAGTAATGGAGGGGGCGCAGACCAGGCGGGGAGCCTCTGTGGCCGGACGCTTCCGTCTGTCCGGCCCCTGAGGAAACGCGTTCCGGGCCCCCGGCTCCTCTGTGAGAGCGGCCTCGGGCTCCAGCGGATCGTAGGACGGACAACGGGCGATCGCCCCCGTCGCACGTGGATGATCGGACCCGGGACAATCCTCCGTCCCCTCCGGATAGACGGTGACCTGAACCGGGGCGCGGACCGCCGGCCGGCCATCGGGATCGAGGTAGACCGGGTGGAACGTGAACTGGCGCACCGTGGACAGACCGGCCGGGGCTTGAAATCGCGGGGCCGGGTCGGACAAGTCGCTCAGATACTCCAGGGCCTGCGGGTCCTTGCTCGTCCATTGAACGAATCCATCTGAACTGAATCGGCAGTCCAAGGGCACCGATTCCCCGGCCCTGACTTCGAGATGGGGACAGAGTGGCCCGGGTGGCTGAGCCTCCCGGGTAAACAGGGCCTGCCCCCAGGCCGTATTGGCAAGTCCCGACGGGGCTCCGATAGCTGTGCTGATCACAAAAAGGAGACCCGTCCGCGTCCAAAGCGTCCAGTGACGGGTTCGTTCCAACGGACAGGCCGGCTTTGACCGCCCAGTCATTGCAGCATGGCGTCTTTGCCAGTCAAACCTAAGATAGCTCGCAGGCGAATGTAGGCCATTTGAGCGAAAGATGGCGATTCCATCAACCGGTCCCGGACCAACGCGGGCCTCGGGTGGCTGTGCCCTCCCTTCACCCTACAGCGCGACTGGCACGTCTGGGTCGTTCGGACGGGCCGCGCTCCCTCGAAGGCGGGGCCATTCGAATTTCGTGCTGAGCCGGAGACGATGCAAGGCCAGGCACCCTCATCTCCTATACATCCGGAAGGATGGTCCCAGCCTGGCAACGGCGGTTTACACGGGCTCGCGGCCACTCCGGGGGGGAGTGAGAGCGGTCCGCGTCGTACCCGCGGGGGGAGGCGGGATCGGGTTACCATCTCAGGGCCGCCCGGGTGCTCAGGCCATAAGTCACGGGATGCCAGGGCACCTGTTCCCGCGCGGTCCCCATGACCGACAGCTGCAGCCCGTTGTTTAATCGGACCTCATAGCCCAGACGATAGCCCCGGCCGCGGTCAAACAGTCCGACTCCCAGCACTGGCCGGGTGGTGCCCCGGGCTCCCTGCGTGCCATATCCGAAGCGCATCTCCAGTCGCCGCTGGCCCGGCGGACTCCAGGCCGCATCCCCCACCGCGTCGTGGCGCCAAAGCGCCGGCCGGCCGCCGGACTGCCCCGCCCCCCATACGGGACGCACCTCCAGGGTCGGGCCGACGCCCTGTAGATTCCCATAGCGTATCCCCGCCGCCATCCCCCATTCCGCGAACCCGGTCGCCGCGTGCAGGACCAGCCCGCGGGCGCTCAGGTCTACCCGCAGCTTAGTCCCCGCCATACGCAGCCCGCCCCCCAGTTCCAGCCCCAGCCCCGTCTCCGCATCGCCCCCGTCCCGCCGGAGCGCCGCCTCCAGGTACGGCCGCATCGAGGCGGTGAGCGCCAGGCGGCCTTCCACTCCAGCCCGAACGCGATGCACCACGATATCAGCCATATCCTCGGCCCGCGCCCGCGTCCAAAACGCATCCGCCTCATAGGACAGCTGCGCTCGGCCGCCGCGGGTGAGCCGGCCCGTCGCCCCCGCCGCCAACAGACGGGCGCCCAGGGGCGCGTCCACCGGCTCCGCCCCGGCCACCTCCGCGGTGCCCCGTCCCGCCCCCGCCAACGCCCAAATCTGACTCGACCCCTGACGGTAACCCATATACGGATACAGCCCCGTCAGCCGGGAACCGACTTCGCCCTCGGCCGCATACGCCGCAAACGAACCCTCGGCCTGACTGTGGGCCACCAACAGTCCCGTCCTCAGCCCTCCCCGGAACTGGTAGTCCGTGCCCAGCGTCGCCGTGGTCACCGCCGCATTCAACGACAGCGCCCCGTCGCGGCCGCTCCACCGCAGGAAGGCCCCCCGGCCCCACACGCCCAGACCGCCGCTATGGGCGGCCACGCCACAGCCGGACAAGAGTTCGCCCGCCGACGGATTCCACCCCGGGTTCGCATACCGCATCATCCGCACCGTCTCCTGAGACAACGAGACGCACGCCGGATCATCCCCCCGCCATCGGTCCCCCATCGCGCCCGTCACCTGGTGGGCCATACTGCGGGCAAACCGCGCCAGGTGCTCCCGGAGCACCCCCACTTCCACCGACTCCTCCTCGACAAGGGTCGCGGTCGCGACCGCCTGGTCCACCCTCGCATTCGATACGGACGTCACCACCAGGGAAAAGGTCTCCTCGCGCCAGTCCCGCGGGCCCCCCAGCAGCGGGACCTCCACCGACTGCGCCAGGTCCCCCGGCGCAAACGTGAGCAGGCCCGCGGTCCGGACATAGTCCGTGCCCGCCTCGGCGGTGCCGTCCAACGTTTCATACCCGGCGGTGACCAGCTGCGAACTGGGCCGGGACAGGCGCAGGGTAAAGACCGCGGCGGCCCCCTGGTCCCTCACGATGATATCGTCCACCCGCAAATGCGGCCGGCCATCGTTGTCGAGGATCGTGCCGGTGCCCACCGCCCGGGCCAGAGCCGCGTTCGTCGGCTGGGAGAGCGTCACCTGAAACGTTTCATCTTCCTCCTCCAACGGGTCCTCCTCCACCTGGATGGCTACGACGCCCTCCACACTGCCGCTTTCAAAGATCACGATGCCGCGCGAGGCCCGGTAGTCCAGCCCCGCTTCCGCCGTCCGGTCCGACGTCTCAAACCGCACCGTGACAACGCGCGAAAAGGCCCGGCTCAATCGGACCGGCAGGTGCAACCTCCCCGCCCCCTCGGGGGCCTGACGGTCATATATACTGATCGTCACCGGCTCGTCGTCATCCAGAATGATGCCCCGGCCCGTGCCCGCCTGGATTCCAGCCCCGGCCGCCCCGCTGAGCCGCACCACAAACGTCTCGGGCACCTCGTCCAGATCATCTTGCAGAATCTGCACCGGAAGCGGCTGAGCCCGTTCCCCCGGATTGAATTGCACGGTGCCGTGGGCGGCCAAATAGTCCGCCCCCGCCGTGGCCGTCTCATCCGATGTGGCATAGTCCACCGTGACCTTCCGGGCACTGGGCCCACTCAGCGATACCGTAAAGGTGGCCCGGCCCGCACTTTCCGGGACCGTGACATCCCCCAGGCTCAAGGTCGGCAGGGCCTCATTATCCAGAATGGTGCCCGTGCCGACCGCCTGGCCCAGCTCCGCCCGCTCCGCGCGCAGCTCCCCCAGCCGGAGCGTGAACGTCTCCTTCCCCTCATACACGTTATCCTCCAGTACCGGGATGGAAATCTCCTGTATGGTCTGACCCGGAGCAAAGCGCAAAAGCCCCTCCCTGGAGGCGTAGTCACTCCCGGCCGTGGCCGTGCCGTCCGCCGTGCCATACCGGGCGGTGACCTCGTAAGCACTGGGAACGCTGAGCCGGGCCCCAAAGGTCGCCCGCCCGGCCCCCTCATCCACCTGAACATCCTGAACCAGGTCCAACACCGGGGTCGCCTCGTTATCCAGTATCGTCGCCCAGCCGGTGTCGTCTCCGAAGGCCGCATGGATCGGGTTACTGAGGACCAGGGTGAACGTCTCGTCCCCCTCGGCCAACAGATCATCCAGCAGCGGCACCTCCACCCCCCCGCTGAGCTGGCCCGCCTCGATGGTTAACGTCCCCGCGACCGGTACATAGTCGGCACCCGCCGTGGCCGTGCCCTCCAGGGTGGCATACTCTACCGTGACCGGATCCGAAACGGGGCGATCCAGCTGCACAGTGAAGACGGCCCGCGCGTCGTGCTCATGGGCCACCACATCCCCCACCGACACCAACAATATATCGTTGTCCACGATACGCACGATCGCTTCGCCTTGCGATAGGGATACATTGGGCGGATGAGGATCACGGAGCCGCACGCGAAAGGCCTCCTCTCCTTCGATCCGGTCGTCATCTATAATCGGAATCCGGACTTCTTCCGCAATGCCCGGCGCAAATACCACCGCGCGGGAGACCGGCACATAGTCGGCCCCGGCCGTGGCCGTGAGATCCTCCGTGGCCAGGTGGACCCGCACCGGCTGCTCCGGCACACTGAAAAGGGGCGCACTCAAACGCACGGTCACGACGGCGTCGCCCGCGTGCTCCTCGACTATTACATCCTCCACCGACACCGACACCACCTCGTTGTCCACGATACGCACGATCGCTTCGCCTTGCGACAGGGATACATTTTGAGGATCACGGAGCCGCACGCGAAAGGTCTCCTCCCCTTCGAACAGATTATCATCTATAATCGGAATCCGGACTTCCGCTTCCGTAGCGCCCGGCGCCCATACCACCTCGCGGGAGAC
>JAAXHX010000163.1 GCA_012270635.1 Dehalococcoidia bacterium
ACCGCCACCCCCGAGCCGGGTGACGCGATGCCCGAACCCACCGAGGCGATGCCCGAGGCCACGGAACCCCCGTCCGCCAGCGTCCGTCCCATAAGCGAATGGACCGCCGACAACCCCGGCACCCACGATGAAGTCGTTGCAGCCCTGGCGGCCCATCAGGGCCGCACGTTCACCTTCGCTTCCTGGGGAGGCGCATACCAGGCCATGCAGCGCCAGGCGTTCCTGGTCCCCTTTGCTGAGCAGTTTGGCGTGAACATCGTCGAAGACGGCCCGCCGGACTACGCTAAGGTCAGGGCCATGGCCCGCACGGGCAACATCACCTGGGACATTATCGACGGGTCCGGGCAGGCTTCCATCACCATGGGCCTCGAAGGAGTGCTGGAAGAGGTAAACCCGGCCATTGTCGATAAGCGGGACCTCTTCCCCCACATCAGGGATGCACTCTGGATCGGCGGCGGAGGCTCCGCCTTTTCCCACATGGTAATGTGGAGCAAGGACACCTATGGCGACGACGGGCCCAAGACCATGGCCGACGTCTTCGACAAGGAGAAATTCCCCGGACGCCGCGCCATCTTCACCCAGGACTGGGCCTGGAAGCATCGAGTTCGCTTCGCACTCCTAATAGACGACCCCACCCTCCTCGACACCGAAGAGGGAAGGGCCACCCTTTCGGCCATGAGTCCCGAGCAGCTGGACAAGGCTTGGCAGATAGTCGAAGAACGGATGCTTCCCAATACCGACATCCTGTTCTCTGGCGCCAGCGACTGCCCAACCTTGCTTAACTCGGGAGAGCTGGACATCTGTGAGACCGATAACGGAATAGGATTCGATTCCATCGTTAACGCGGGGCTGAACGCCCACCTCTGCTGGGAGTGCGGTCACGACGTGCTGACGGACAACTGGTGGACCCCCAAGGGCCTTGCCGAGCAGGAGCCCGAGCGTTGGGAGCTCATCAACCTCTTCTTCGCATGGGCGCAGCACCCCGAGATTGCCGCCAGCCAGGCCCTCTACCAGCCCTATGGTCCCACTAACCTGAAGTCGGGCCCCTTCCTTGCAGACCCGAAGTTCGACCACCACCGGCCCTACCTCCCCACCGCAGAGGCCAACCTCCCCTACGCCATCCTCATGGACGAGGCGGCGGACGGTGTCATCGGTGGCGCACAGGCCGAGATCTGGTTCGAAGTCCAAGGCAAGAACTAGCCGACGTTAGGTACGCCCAAAAGTAGAGGGGCCGGTCGCACGACCGGCCCCTCTAACCTTTGCCCCGTTTAGGTTTAGATTGCCCGCGCTCTCTCTTTCTTCCGCTCCAGGTGCACTAGCAGAAGGCTGATGTCCGAGGTCCCCACCCCCGGCACCCGGGACGCCTGCCCCACCGTCAACGGTAGGAATTTGCTCAGGTTATCCCGCGCCTCGTTGGAGAGGCCGCGGACCTCCGCGTATTCTATGTCGCCGGATATGAACCGCTCCTCCAGCCTGCGTATCCGCTCCACCTCCCTATTCTGCCGCGCTATGTAGTCCCTGTACTTGGCCTCTATTTCCACCTGGCGCCTGGATTCCTCATCAAGGCCTTGGTCACCCAACCCCAGGGCCAGGGCAGTGTCGTAATCGACCTCCGGGCGCCGCAGAAACTCCAATGCCGTCACAGACTTCCGAACGGGCGTCAATCCCCGGCTTTCCAGGTGCGCGTCCATGCTCCCGTCCTGGGGCAGATACGTTTCTCCCAGCCTCTCAAGCTCCCACTCCACCCTCTCCCGCTTCTCCTCCACCATCCGGCGCTGGTTCCGGCTGAGCAGCCCGACCTCATATCCCAGGGGCGCGAGACGCTGGTCGGCGTTGTCTTGCCTTAGCAGCAGCCGGTGCTCGGCCCGGGACGTTAGCATCCTGTAGGGCTCGAAGTGGTCCCGGGTCACCAGGTCGTCGATCATCACCCCCAGATACGCCTGGTCTCGACGCAGCGCCAGCGGCGGCCTGCCCTTCACCCGTAAAGCGGCATTTATCCCCGCAACCAGCCCCTGCCCCGCCGCTTCCTCGTACCCCGAGGTACCGCACACCTGCCCGGCCAGGAACAGGCCCGGTGTCAGCTTAGACTCCATGGTGGCGTTGATCTGGTCCGTCAGAACGAAATCGTATTCGATGGCGTAGCCGGGCCTCACTATCTCGGCCTGTTCCAGCCCGGCTATCGATCTCACGAACGCTTCCTGGACGTCCTCCGGCAGGCTGGTGTTCGCGCCCTGCAGGTAGACTTCGTTGGTCTCCCAGCCCTCGGGCTCCAGGAACAGGCCGTGCGATTCCTTGTGGGCGAACCGCACCACCTTGTCCTCGATGGACGGGCAGTACCGCGGCCCGACCCCCTCTATGGAGCCGTTGAACATCGGGGCCCGGTGAAGGTTCCGGGTTATCAGCTCGTGGGTCGTCGGGTTGGTGTTCACCAGGTGGCAGGGCATCTGGGGCCGCCACCCCGACGCCGGTCCGGGAGGGTACACCGGGTTTGGCGATGGAAAGCGCAGGCTATCGTCGTCGCATCCCCAGAAGCTGAAGTGCAGGGGTCTCGGGCTTCCGGGTTGAATCCGTGCCTTCTCGTAGTCGATGCTCCGAGCGTCGAGCCGGGGAGGAGTGCCCGTCTTGTGCCTTCCCAGCGTGAAGCCGAGCCTCCTCAGGGACTCCGATATCTCGGTGGCCGCCGGCTCTCCCGCCCTACCCCCCGTGTAGGCCCGTTCGCCCATGATGATCTTCCCGGCCAGAGACGTGCCGGTGGTCAACACAACGGTCTTCCCAACATACTCCTCCCCCGACTTCGTCTCCACCCTCAGCCCTCCTGCCCCTCCGTCATCCCGCTTCAGAAGCCGGCCATCGGTGCGCAAGGGCACAAATCCATCTTTCTTAGCCAGCCCTATCTCAGCTCCACTTCCGTCATTCCGGCCTCCGAGCCGGAATCCATCCCCCTGCTCCACCCTTATGTCCGTGACCAACGCCTCCCGGACAGCGAGACCATCCTGTCTCTCCAGTGTCTTCCGCATCTCCGTCGCGTATAGGCCTTTGTCGGCCTGGGCTCTAAGGGCCTGCACCGCCGGCCCCTTGCCCGTGTTGAGCATCCGTATCTGTATGAAGGTCTTGTCTATGTTGCGGCCCATCTCGCCGCCCAGGGCGTCGACCTCCCGGGCCAGGTGTCCCTTGGCCGGGCCCCCTATGGATGGATTGCACGGCATCAGCGCGACGTGGTCCAGCTTCATGGTCAGGACCAGGGTCTCGCACCCCATGCGGGCTGCCGCCAACGCCGCCTCGCAGCCCGCGTGGCCCGCCCCTATCACTATCACGTCGTACAGCCTGCTCATTTCGAGGCCAATCTTAATCTCCCCCTCCTCCCATGTCTAACCGCCCCCCACGCGGTCCTATCCCTTGTGATGCGAATTGTCTCCCCCTACGCCCCGACGCTATAATTTCCCCATGGCTATCGAGACCCCCGCCGCACCGAAGACCGTTAGCTCGTCGGGTCCCGGGACCCGGAAGTCCAAGGTTGCGGCGGTATTCACCACACCCGAGACCGTCCTGGACGACTACGTCCGCCTAGCCGAGTTGGCGGGTGTCGAGAACCACCTTCCCAGCAGCGTGCCTACGCTTCTGAAGATCAACATCTCCTGGCAGTACTTCTATCCCGCCTGCTCCACGCCGCCCTGGCAGCTGGAAGGCGCGGTCAAGGCCCTGCAGGCCAACGGTTACCGGGACCTGATCGCCGCGCACAACGGCACCGTGGTCGTCGACGCCCGGGAGGG
>JAAXHX010000164.1 GCA_012270635.1 Dehalococcoidia bacterium
GGACAGGGCAGTCCGGGTAGGGAGCCATCAAGAATCAGGTCCGTACTCATGGGCCTGTCTTCGCGGGAATGATGGAGGGGCGAAGTTGCCGGTGACGGGGAGAGCGCCCTCATCCTCTCCCCGCTCATACTTCGACAGGCTCAGCACGAGCGGCCCCTCCGAATTCGCTAGATGTCAGTTCGCGAGGGAGGGGTGAGCGAAGGTGTTACAATTCTTGTCCTGACCCCGAGCGCCAATGGCTAAACCCAACGACAGTCCAGCCTCAGACCGCGGGCCCGAGACCTCAGGCTCGCGCCCCTACCGCCGAGTTGTCGTAAAGTTGGGCAGCAACCTTCTTGCGGGGGCGGACCGGGGCCTGGACCTCGACTGCATGGCCTCCCTGGTGAGGCAGATCGCGAGGATTCGGGAGGATGGGGTGGAGGTGGTGCTGGTGTCCTCGGGGGCAATGGCCTCGGGGCGGGCGATACTGGGTCGGGTCCCCGAGCGTCGGGGAGTGCCCTTGAAGCAGGTCCTCGCCTCCGTGGGGCAGGGCCGGCTGATGCAGGCTTACGACAGGCTGTTCGGGGAGCATGGAATCACCGTGGCCCAGGCCCTGGTCTCGAGGGGCGACCTTTCGGACAGGCTCGGGTACCTGAACGTGCGAAACACCCTGAACACCCTGCTGGAGCTCGGAGTCCAGCCCATAGTCAACGAGAACGACGTCGTTGCCGTCGAGGAGATCAAGGGGACGCGGTTCGGGGATAACGACAATCTGTCGGCGATGGTGGCGAACCTCGTGGACGCGGACCTGCTGATGATCCTTTCGGACGTTGCCGGGCTGTACACCTCAGACCCAAGCCTGAATCCCAATGCAAATCTGGTCCCCAGGGTGGAGGAGATCGACGAGACGATAACGTCGCTGGCCGGGGGTACGAAGAGCAGCGAGGCAGTGGGGGGAATGGTTACGAAGCTGCAGGCGGCGAGCCTGGCGACGGCCTCGGGCGTCGACGTGGTGATAGCCAGGGGTCGGATGGAAGAGGTGATACCACGTCTTGCACGGCGCGAGGGCCTGGGCACTTTCTTCCCCCGCCAGACGACCAAGATGGAGAGCCGGAAGAGATGGATGCTGAGCGGGCTCAATTCCCGGGGGTCGGTGCGGGTGGACGGGGGTGCGGTGTCGGCGATCAGGAAGGGAGGAAAGAGCCTGCTGCCCGCGGGCGTGGTGGAGGTCTCGGGGAGCTTCGAGCGGGGGGACGTGCTGATCATCCTGGACGGTGAGGGGACCCGGATTGCCTGCGGGCTGGCGAACTACGGGGCGGGGGATGCGAAGGCGATTGCGGGGAAGAACTCGGGGCGGATCATAGAAATCCTGGGCTACGAATACGGGTCGGAATTGGTCCACCGGGACAACCTAGTGTTGCTGTAGGGGAGGGTGGGTACTAGAATTTGTCCCGTACTCTCATTTTCACCAAATCTCTTCAGCGGCGCCAAAGGATAGATGACTACCGACGTTAGGCAAGATTTGAGAGCGCAGGCCATGGCGGCCCGGGGGGCGGGGCGCGTGCTTGCGCGTGCCAGCAGCGCCGTCAAGGACCGGGCGTTGCATAACATCGCCAAGGGGTTGCTGGACAGGCAGGACGAGATCGTCGGCGCGAACCGGGAGGACTGGGAGAACGGCGTGGCGACCGGGCTCTCCGAGGCCCTGCTGGACCGGCTCCTCCTCACACCGGAACGGCTTCAAGGGCTTGCCGCCGACGTGCAGAGCATCGCCCAGTTGCCGGACCCGGTCGGGGAGACGTTCGACATGAGGACTCTTCCCAACGGGCTGCAGGTTGGGAAGAGGCGGGTGCCCCTGGGCCTGATCGGGGCCATCTACGAGAGCCGACCCAATGTCACCATAGATATCTCGTGCCTGTGCCTGAAGTCCGGGAATGCCGTACTCCTGAGGGGCGGCAAGGAAGCGATCAGGTCGAACCGCATCCTGGCGTCCATAGTGCGGGAGAGCCTGGAGGAGGCCGGGGGCCCGAGCGAGGCCGTCCAGTTCGTCGAGTCCACGGACCGGGCCCTTGTCGGCGAGATGCTGGGGATGAAGGGGCTGATAGACCTGCTGGTGCCCAGGGGAAGCGAACAGTTCATACGCTACGTCGGGGAGAACGCTTCGATGCCGGTGGTCGAGGGTGGGGTGGGGGTGTGCCACACGTACGTCGACAGGGCGGCCGACCTGGACAGCGCCGTGGCCATCGCCTACAATGCCAAGGTACAACGCCCCTCCACCTGCAACGCCCTGGACACCCTCATCGTGCACTCCTCCGTCGCCCCCGAATACCTGCCCCGGCTGGCCCGCGCCTGGAGCGAGGACGGCGTCGAGATGCGCTGCGACGAAAGGGCCTTGGCCCTACTGCGGGACGTGCCCGGGGCCCGGGCCACACCCGCCGGTCCGTCCGACTGGGGGACCGAATTCCTTTCGCTGGTGGCGTCGGTGAAGGTGGTCGATGGGCTGGACGAGGCCCTTTCCCATGTGGAGACCTACGGGTCCGGCCATTCGGAGGCCATAATCACCGAGGACTACTCGGCGGCCCAGAGGTTTCTCGACGAAGTGGACGCCGCCGCCGTGTTCGTAAACGCGAGCACGCGTTTCACCGACGGAGGACAGTTCGGGCTGGGGGCGGAGGTGGGGATCAGCACGCAGAAGATGCACGCCCGGGGCCCGATGGGGCTCCGGGAGATGACGTCCTACAAATGGATAATCCTGGGCCGCGGTCACGTACGGCCCTAGACCGGAGAGGAAACACCCCTATGGCCCCCTACCGCTTTGAAAGAGAATGCCGCACACCGTTTTCCGAGACTTACACGATCATCGACGATGAAAGCTCGGCGGGTCGGGTTGACCTGCACTTCGGCCCCAACGTGGTGCACGCCACCCTCTGCGTCCTGGAAAACGTCACCCAGGAGGGGATCCAGGAGCTGATAGACACCATAGACGAGGACCTGGTGATGACGGCGGACGCCTCTCGGGGGGACTTCATCGTCGCCGTCTACCAGGGCAGGGAGGTCGGGGTGTTCAGCGACGAAGACTTCGACGAGGAAGAGGGCGGCAGCGCTCAGTAGCTGAGGAACAGCTTTCCCCAGCCCGTCTTCATCGCCTTCCCGATCCTCCGCCGACCGATTAGGTTCATCCAGAAGACGTTGTGGTAGAGGTTGGAGGCCAGGTAGGCCCAGGGCACGAGGGGTGAGCGCAGCAACAGCTTCTCCAAGGGCTTGAGGGGACCCCAGTAGATCAGCTTCTGTCCCCTGCTGGCAAAGGTGTTCTCCGAGCCGCTGAACCCCCAGTTCACCCCCGACAGGTCGGCCCCGGCTATCTCGATATCCCTCGGGTCTCCACACCCCAGCCCTGCATCGTGGGCCAGGCGGATGAACTTGATGGACATGGGGTCGAAGCCCATGAGCCGGGCGGCTACGGCGTCTATGGCCACCTGGTCGGCGCCGGCGAGGATCAGGTCCTTGACGTGCCACCGCATGGCCCGGGGGCCGGGGCCGTCGCCGGCGAAGGCGCCGTCCATCATGGCGAAGATGCCGGGGTGAATCTCCTTCTGGATGGCGAGAAGGTCGACGAGGGTCTCGTGGATGACGGAGTGGGTGTAGTGGCGCTTCCTGTTCAGCAGCCCCCCGAAGGCGTTCTTCATGGCTCCGGTCATCCTGGTGAAGACGTGGGTCTTTATGGTCGGGAGGTGGACCACGTTCTTGCCGATGAAGGGCTCCGGGATTTGAATGCCGTCGGGGAAGATGTCGTCGAGGGCGAGCATCCTTGCCTTGGGCCGGTACGGGACCCAGCGGACGGGTTCCTCCTCCAGGTGCATGTTGGGAAGGGCGTACTTGTCGGTGACCACCTTCTGCTTGTTGCGCACCTCACCCTCCCGGGCGTCGACGACCACGGTGCCGTTGTGCGCGGCGATCAGGTCCCGGTAACCGTTGGCCTGCAGGGCCTTGACCGCGCCTTCCAGCTGCCAGGGCGGCGTGGAGCAGGCGGGATAGAAGTACTGCCAGGAGATGTTGATCTTCAGAAGCGTGGGCACGCCCCTGGGAAGGTGGTTCTCGACACCCGCCAACTCGGCTAGGCGGACGTAGTCGTCCAGGACGGTCTCGGGTGTGGTGAATACCGCCGCAACCTTGGACTTCCGGGTCCCGGGACCCGACGAGCCAATGGTATTCGGTGCGGCAGAGGTCTTAATAGCCATGGGGAAATTATAGCGTCGGGGCGTGGGGGGAGACAATTCGCGTCACAAGGGATAGGACCGCGTAGGGGGCGGTTAGACATGGGAAGAGGGGGAGATTAAGATTGGCCTCGAAATGAGCAGGCTGTACGACGTGATAGTGATAGGGGCGGGCCACGCGGGCTGCGAGGCGGCGTTGGCGGCAGCCCGCATGGGGTGCGAGATCCTGGTCCTGACCATGAAGCTGGACCACGTCGCGCTGATGCCGTGCAATCCCTCCATAGGGGGCCCAGCCAAGGGACACCTGGCCCGGGAGGTCGACGCCCTTGGTGGCGAGATGGGCCGCAACATAGACAAGACCTTCATACAGATACGGATGCTCAACACGGGCAAGGGGCCGGCGGTGCAGGCCCTTCGGGCGCAGGCCGACAAGGGCCTATACGCGACGGAGATGCGGAAGACGCTGGAGAGACAGGATGGTCTCGCCGTCCGGGAGGCGTTGGTCACGGACATAAGGGTGGAGCAGGGGGATGGATTCCGGCTCGGAGGCCGGAATGAAGGAAGTGGAGCTGAGATAGGGCTGGCTAAGGAAGATGGATTTGTACCCTTGCGCACCGATGGCCGGCTTCTGAAGCGGGATGACGGAGGGGCAGGAGGGCTGAGGGTGGAGACGAAGTCGGGGGAGGAGTATGTTGGGAAGACCGTTGTGTTGACCACCGGCACGTCTCTGGCCGGGAAGATCATCATGGGCGAACGGGCCTACACGGGGGGTCGGGCGGGAGAGCCGGCGGCCACCGAGATATCGGAGTCCCTGAGGAGGCTCGGCTTCACGTTGGGAAGGCACAAGACGGGCACTCCTCCCCGGCTCGACGCCCGGAGCATCGACTACGAGAAGGCGCGGATTCAACCCGGAAGCCTGACCCCCCTGCACTTCAGCTTCTGGGGATGCGACGACGATAGCCTGCGCTTTCCATCGCCAAACCCGGTGTACCCTTCCGGACCGGAGTCGGGGTGGCGGCCCCAGATGCCCTGCTACCTGGTGAGCACCAACCCGACGACCCACGAGCTGATAACCCGGAATCTTCACCGGGCCCCGATGTTCAACGGCTCCATAGAGGGGGTCGGGCCGCGGTACTGCCCGTCCATCGAGGACAAGGTGGTGCGGTTCGCCCACAAGGAATCGCACGGTCTGTTCCTGGAGCCCGAGGGCTGGGAGACCAACGAAGTCTACCTGCAGGGCGCGAACACCAGCCTTCCGGAGGACGTCCAGGCAGCGTTCGTGAGATCGATAGCCGGGCTGGAGCAGGCCGAGATAGTGAGGCCCGGCTACGCCATCGAATACGATTTCGTTCTGACGGACCAGATAAACGCCACCATGGAGTCGAAGCTGACGCCGGGCCTGTTCCTGGCCGGGCAGGTGTGCGGTACCTCGGGGTACGAGGAGGCAGCGGGGCAGGGGCTGGTCGCGGGGATAAATGCCGCGTTGCGGGTGAAGGGCAAACCACCTCTGGTCCTGCGTCGAGACCAGGCCTACCTGGGGGTGATGATCGACGACCTGGTGACCCGGGACCACTTCGAGCCCTACAGAATGCTCACGTCCCGGGCCGAGCACCGGTTGCTGCTAAGGCAAGACAACGCCGACCAGCGTCTCGCGCCCCTGGGATATGAGGTCGGGCTGCTCAGCCGGAACCAGCGCCGGATGGTGGAGGAGAAGCGGGAGAGGGTGGAGCGGGAGCTTGAGAGGCTGGGCGAAACGTATCTGCCCCAGGACGGGAGCATGGACGCTTACCTGGAAAGCCGGGGATTGAGACCCGTTCGGAAGTCTGTGACAGCATTGGAGTTTCTGCGGCGCCCGGAGGTCGATTACGACACTGCCCTGGCCCTGGGGTTGGGTGACCAAGGCCTTGATGAGGAATCCAGGCGCCAGGTGGAAATAGAGGCCAAGTACAGGGACTACATAG
>JAAXHX010000165.1 GCA_012270635.1 Dehalococcoidia bacterium
ACCTCCAGCGCCGGGCCATCGGTCACCCGTAGCCCGCGCACGAACCGGGTCTCGATCCCGTGACGCTTCTGCCAATCCGATACAACGTTTCCCCCGCCGTGCACGACGATCATCTCCGCTCCGCCGCGTTGAAGGGTGGCGAGGTCTGAGAAGAGGGTGTCCGCCGCGCCCAGGGCCCCGCCCCCGATCTTGACTACTGCCTGGCTCATCCCTTCGTCTTGCCCCGGGCCTAGGTCGTGTACTCGCTGTTGAAGGTGACGTACTCCTCCGAGAGGTCGCACGTCCAGGCCGTCGCCGAGGCATCCCCGACGTTGAGAGCCAGCTTTATGGAGACCTCCTCCTGGTCCAGGGACCGGGAGACGGCGTCGGGGTAGTAGGGGACCGGGGTGCCGTTGTTCAGCATGAAGATATCGTTGATGAACAGGTCGGTCTTCGACTCCTCGATGTATGCGCCCGTGCGTCCTAAAGCGGCCATGAGCCGCCCCCAGTTGGGATCGTTGCCGTGTATGGCGCTCTTCACCAGCATGGAGGTCGATATGATTCTGGCGGCCTTCCGGGCCTCCTCCTGCGAGCGGGCCTTTTCGATGATGATCTCTATCAGCTTGGTCGCTCCCTCCCCGTCACGGGCTATCTGCTTGGCGAGATAGGTGCAGACCTGCCTGAGGGCCTCCGAGAAAGCCCTGCCGGCAGGGTGGCCCGAGCCGATAGGCGCATTCCCCGCGAGCCCGTTGGCCAAGATGGTTACGGTGTCACTGGTGCTGGTGTCCCCGTCGATGCTGATCATGTTGAAGGAGGCGTCCACGGCGTCCTCCAGGGCGGTCTGTAAGAAGGCTGGGTCGACCGTGGCGTCGGTCGTCAGGAAGGAGAGCATGGTGGCCATGTCCGGGTGCACCATCCCCGCTCCCTTGGCTATACCCCCGATCACCGCCCGGCGCCCGTCCCCCGCGTCGAAGGACACGGCGATCTCCTTGGGGTGGGTGTCGGTGGTGAGAATGGCCCGTGCCATTAGTGGGCCGCCGTCCCTCGACACATCTATCTCTTCAATGCCAGACCTGAGCCGGGCCATGGGCAACTCCACCCCGATCACACCGGTGCTGGCCACCAGCACGTCTTCCGCCGCCACCCCGAGCTTCCTGCCCGCCAGCTCCGTCATCTCCACCGCGTCTATCCGCCCCTGCTCCCCGACCGACACGTTGGCGATGCCGCTGTTCACCACGACGGCCTGCGCGTACGGGTCTTTCAAGTAGTCCCTGTCGACCAGAATGGCGGGAGCGGTGACCTTGTTCTTGGTGTAGACGGCTGCGGCGGAGGCCCGGGCCTCCGAGTAGAGCAGACCCAGGTCCAGCTTGTCGGCGCCGTAGGGCTTGATGCCGCAGTAGACGCCGCCGGCGCGGAACCCCTTGGGGCTGGTAATCGTGCCGCCTTCAACCGGTTTTATGGAGTCTTCCATTGCTGCCTTTCCGTCCCACGCTCCCCCAGGACAGGCGTCGTGAAGTATATCACCTTTGGTCTTGAGGGCAGGACGCGGGGCCCGTTGATACGGGAAAAGCCGGCGGGAATTCCCGCCGGCTTTTCCACCGAGCTCTGTGTCTTTGCAAAAACGTACGGCTCGGCTGGAGCTAGGACCTCCTGCCGTTCGTCAGGATGTCGACCACCTGGGGAAGGGCGTCCTTGGCCCGGACCTTCAGGTCCTCGTCGGCCAGGCTGCCGATGGGGTGCTTGACCACCACGAACGGGTAGTCCGGCAGGCCGCGCGTGCGGGCGATGGCCTGGACGCCCGGAATGAACTGGTCGCTTATGATGACGGCCGTGGGAACGCCCCTGTCTTCGAGGGAGATCGCGTCGTGCATACAGCACGTACTGCAGGAGCCTCAGTCCCCGATCGCGATTAGGGTGGCGTCCGCCTTCTCGGCCAACTCGTCCAGGAGCTCGGGAGGCGAGACGTCGGAGACGTTGGGCCTGGCGACGAACGTGACGTCGGAGATCTCGTACTCGGCCTTGATCAGGTCGGTCACCATCCAGAGCAGCTTGTCCCCGTTGAGTCTCCGGTCGTGAAGGAGCCCGATGCGCTTGCCGTTGAGCGAGTCGATCTTGGGGGCCATCTCGATGTGCTCTTCGAGCATCTCGTCCCCCCGGGGGTCGAGGGCGATCATAGTTTTCAGCATGTCACTTGCCATGGACGCCTCCTTAGCTGTGTGAGTTCGGACAGTATACCACGAGCATGGGCTATTGCCACTTCTGCTGGAGCAGGGGTTGATCGGTGATTCCCGTCGTGACGCTGAGGCCCGCGTCCACGGGTAGCGTGACCCCCGTGATCCACCGGGCCTCGTCGCTGGCCAGAAAGACCGCCGCCCACCCGACGTCCCACCCGACGTCCCACCCCGTACCCTCCGTCCCGAGAGGGGCCGCAGCCTGGCGACGCTCTCGCATTCCCTCAACCATCCGGGGCGCGACCATGGGCGTGTAGACCAGCCCCGGCGCTATGGCGTTGACCCGGATGTTGTCAGGCCCGTGGTCCGCCGCCATGGAGAAGGTCAGGCCGATGACCGCCGCCTTCGAGGCGCTGTAGGGCGTGCTGTGATGGGCCCTGAGACCCGCCGTCGACGCGATGTTGATGATCGAACCTCCGCCCGACTCTCTCATGCGGGGCACTACGTGGCGGCTGCACAGCATCATGCTCTTGACGTTCACGGCCATGATCCGGTCCCACTCCTGCGCCGTGACGTCCAGCACCGACCCCCGCTTGGATATCCCCACGTTGTTTACCAGCACGTCAATGCGGCCATACCGCTCGATGGCGGTCTCGGCCAGGCTACGGGCGTCGTCTTCCTGGGTGACGTCGACCCGGACGGTGGACGCCTCGCCGCCCTCGTCTTCTATCGCGGCGAGGGTCTCCCTGGCCCGCTCCTCGTGCAGGTCGGCCAGCAGGACCTGGCCCCCCTCTCTGGCGAACAGGATGGCCGTCGCCTTCCCGTTCCCGATGCCCGGCCCGCTGGACCCGGCCCCCGTGACTATGGCCGTCTTTCCGGCCAGTCTTCCGCTTCTATTATTCATGGTATGGAGTGTTCTTCCAGGTGATATTATAGTGCAACTTACCTATTTCGCAGGCATGAGGAAGGAAATATGAGCGTTCCTAGCGAGACCTATTCCAAGAAAGCGGCCAACAGTCAAACATATATCCACGAATATGTTGAGGCGTGCACTCTCACGCAAGTAGCAGATTATGAGCGTGAGATCTCGCGAGAAGATGGCACTGCCGGGCTGAAGGCCATAGATTATCCTGCCCAAAAACTGGAGGAGCACATTAACAAACGGGCCTCTCAAGGCTGGAAAGTGGCTTTCATGGAGCCACACTGGCATTACGAGAGCAGATACGGCTTTGATGTGGGCTTCGCAAGGCCGCTTGCGGTGGTTGGATGGTACTTGACCTTTAAGAGAAGAAACCGTAAGCGTAGGCTCTAGGTCAGACGGCTCAGTCTATATCAACCGTATCGAATATCTTGGGGCCCAGGATTCCCAGCAACCCGCTCGCGGCCAGGTGGACCGTGCGCCCCGTCGGGTCCAGGGGCGGGGCCACTTCGCAGATGTCTATCGCCTTGACTATATCGTAGGCCGAGAGGCACTCCATCATCTCCAGGAACTCCACAGCGGTGATGCCCGTGAACACCGGGGCCCCCGTCCCGGGCGACTCCGACCCGTCCACCACGTCGATGTCTATGGTCACGTAGACGGCGTCCACACTGTGGCCCACCACCTCCATCGCGCTCTTCACTATGGCCTCGGGCCCCTGCTCCCGCACCATCCTGGCCGTCGTCACCCTCATCCCCCCCGAACGGAAGATGCGGTGCTGCGCCGGGTCAATGACCGACCCGTTGAGCCCCACCCACGCCATGTTGTCGTACGAGATGTGGGAGTCCTCGCTCAACCTCCGGGCCTGGGTCCCGTGGGTGTACTTCCCCCCGACGCCGTGGACGTCCCGGAAGTCCGGGTGGCTGTCGATGTGCAGGTATCCCAGCCTCGGCGACCCGCCCCGCTCCGACATCCCCTTGGAGAACCCGGCGAATCCCGGGTAGGCCACGTAATGGTCGCCGCCCAGGAGAACGGGGACCCCACCCCTCTTTACTATGTCTGCGACGCCGTTTATCACGATTTCGGTGGTCTCCCGGGTGTCCGTGGGGTTGATGTCGAAGTCGCCGATGTCGCCCAGGGGAGGGGAGGCCACGGGCTTTCGCCAGATTCCCGTCTCCACGTCCATAAGGGTGTTCTCGGCGGAGACCTCGTAGGCGCCGCGGTGCAGCATGGAGGCTTCGCGGATGCCCCGGGGGCCATACCGGGCCCCGGGCCTCGCCGTCACTATTCCCTGGTCTATCGGCACGCCCGCCACCACCAGCATCCCCTCTTCCACGTCCTCGACGCCCATGATCTTGCCGCTGAAGAAGGAGGGGAACCCCTTGTAAGACGTATACAGCTTGCCAGCCATCCGTTGACCTCCGGTAAGAGTGGTTATGTGCGCTCTTTCGTAAGGGGCTAGGGCTCCACGATAGGCTCTATGACCGATTTGGACGAATGTCCGTGGGAGAAGATGGGCACCAGCGCCGACACCGCTCCCCCCGTGCCCCCCGCCACGTACAGGTGCAGCTGGTGGGGCTCCGTGGGAACGGTGCGCTCCTCGCTGACCGGGTCCTCTAAGGGCGTCACGCCGCCCAGCTCGTAGGCCCGCTCGGCGTCGAACACCAGGTCGGGACTCATCCGGTTGACCTTTTCGGCGATGTACTCCTTCACCTCGGCCTTGGTCATCCCCGAGGGCTCGATGTTGAGCAGGTGCTCGCCGCTGATGATCAGGACAAGCTCGCCGTGGCAGTTGACGTTGGCGGCGATGGCGTGGCTGATGGTGTCCAGGATCGCCTGCGGCGAGTTGTCGATATAGTTGAAGACGGGTATGGGGGGCAGCGCGGCGAAGAGCGAGACGGCGCTGGAGGACGGGTCGAAACCCTTCTCCACGTGGTACGGCGTCCAGGAGCTACCCTCCTCGTCCTCGGCGATGCAGCAGGTGTACCGCGCCGGACTCCCGAAGGCCGACTTGTCCGTCACGCCCGGAATCTCGTTGCACACGTTCATCAAAACGAGGCGAAGGGTCCTGCCGATGGTCGAGTTGGCCCGCCACCCGGGGCCGAACAGGTTCCACCCCGAGTTGATCTTCAGCCTATGCCTGATGGGCCCGTTCACCACGATCATCGGCGCCGACATGCCGGACGTCGTCTCGCTGATGCCCGAGACGTTGAACTCGGGCTTGAGCATCGCCCGCACGGAAGCCGCGACTACGGGGGCGTATTCGGGAAGGCACCCGGCCATCACCGCGTTGACGGCCACCTTCTGCGCCGTAACGACCCAGTTGCGGCTCTCCCGTGTGCCGAGCACCTCGTCCGGGGCCAGGCCGCCGGCCTCCAGGAAGGCCTGGACAGCCTGAGGGGTGGGAGGCACCACGGGCAAGCCGTCGGTCAGGCCCTGCTCGTAGAAATGCTCGATGGCCTGGATGGTGTCGGGAAGCTCGGTGTGCCTGGTAGTCATAATGCTCTTCTAGGAGGCGTGCACGGGTTCCAGGATACTCTTGCTGAGGACGCCCTGTCCCCACAGGGGGATTATGGTGGAGTGCCCACCGCCCTCGCCCCCCGCCACCAGTAGGGTTATGCCTTCAGGGGTGGCAGGAATTCCCGAGTCGTCCGGGTCATCGGTGCTGGGGTACCAGGTCCCGCCGAGCGCCCCGATGCGCTCACGGTCATAGGCGAAGCGGGGCTGGAATTCATTGGCCCGCTTGGCCAGGTATTCCTTGACGTCCTTCTTGCTCCAACCCGCCGGACCGATGTTCTGCGCGTGCTCGGGGCTCATTATCAGCATCACCGGCCCGTGGCAAACGAGGTTCGCGGCAATGGTGTGGCTCAGCGTATCGAGAATCGCCTCGGGGCTGGGGTCCGACTGGTTGAACACCTCCATCGGGTGGCAGGCGGGGAACAGCGTCACGGCGCTCGATTCGAGGGAGAGCCCGTGCTCCACGTGGTACGGCTCCCAGGGGCTCGCCTCCTCGTTCTCCCCTATGCAGAAGGTGTATCGCCCGGGGTGCCCGAAGGTCGATTTGTCGGTCACTCCTGGAATCTCCCGGCACACGTTCATCAGCACCAGCCTGATGGTCCTGCCGATGGTCGCGTTGGCCCGCCACCCGGGGCCGAACAGGTTCCACCCCGAGTTGACGTTCAGGGCGTCCCGGACAGAGCCGTTCACCACTATCAACGGCGCCGAGGTGCCCGCGGTTTCGGCTATGGCCGACGCATTGAAATCCGGGTTCATAAGGGCTCGTACGCTGGCGAGGACCACGGGAGCGTATTCCGCCTTGCAGCCCGCCATCACCGCGTTGACGGCCACCTTCTGCGCAGTGACGACCCAATTGCGGCTCGGCCGGGTTCCCAGCACATCCCCCGGCCCCGTTCCCCCGGCATCCAGGAAAGCCCCGACCGTGTCGGGCGTCGGGGGGACCACGGGCAGGCCGTCGGTCAGGCCCTGCTCATAGTAGAACTCGATGGCCTCTACGGTGTCCGGGAGTTGGAAGGGGGAGGATTCTGCCACGTTGGCCTCCTGGTCTCGTGTCCTAGTTGCGGAAATGGGGCATGACCTGCTCGCTGATTTTTCGCATCATGCCTATCTTGTCGAAGATCGTGAAGAGGACCGTGGAGATCGTGGTCACCCCCAGGTTTCCCAGCTCCTCGATACGCTGGTTGATCTCCTCGGCGGGGCCCGTCAGGTGGTAGGTGTCTATCATCCGCTGGGTGACGAGCCTGGCGTGGGGAGCGTCCACGTGCTCGTGGAAATACTCGTCGTACGCCTGGGCGGCATTGGCGGAATCGCTCATCAGCTCTTCGACAATCCCCGGCTCCCGATGCTCCATCCGACGCCGCAGGTCGTGGATTTCCGGCACGTCCCTGCTGAAGAACTGGTGCATCTTGATGTACATGGTGGGGTAGGAGGTGACCTCCTTGCGCGCCTGCTCCTTGGCGTCGGCCACGTACATCATCGTGCGGGCCCAGATGTCTATCTCCGCCGGGTCCCGACCCGCCTCCTCGGCCCCCTGGTGAATCAGCTCGACCCGCCACTTCGCCATCTCTGGGTGCAGCCCGAGGAATATTGCCCCGTCGGCCACCTTTCCCGCCAGCCTGCACAGCTTCGGCCCGTCTACGGCTAGGTAGATGGGGATTCTGGCGTTGCTCCACTCCGAATGCATCTTCGCGCCCTGCCACTCCACCTCTTCCCCGGCCATGTAGCCCCGCAGGAACCGGATGGCGTTTTCAATCTCCCTGGTGGAGCGGGGCCGCATGATCTTGCCGAACCGCCCCCCCGCCCCGATCCCCAGCATGGCCCTTCCGCCGGAGACCTCGTTGAGCGTGGCGTGGGCGGTAGCCGTGACCGAGGGATGGTAGGTGATGGGGTCGGTGACCCCAGACCCGAGCCTGATGCGGCTGGTGTTCAGCGCCGCGACAACCAGGCTGGAATACATGTCCCGGGACAGGTTCGGCTGGTCGACCCACGTCATGGTGGTGAAGCCGCACTCCTCGGCGGCCCGGGCGTGGGCCGGAACGTCGTAGGCGGGTATGTTCCGGCCCATCCCGACGGTGAAATTCATCTTCATCTAATGCTCCTCGGACTGGTCTTTACGTTCCCCAGCCTCGCCGGTGCATCGTAGGCTCAACGGGACC
>JAAXHX010000166.1 GCA_012270635.1 Dehalococcoidia bacterium
GCGGAGGTAGTGCAGAGAGACCTGGACTACGTTGCGGAGCGGATAGGCAGCTTCGGGGATGACAACCGGGCGGGCATCGAAAGGACCCTGCACCGCATCTCGGCCATCAGGAACCGCAAGGGGAGAATCGTCGGGTTGACGTGCCGGGTGGGCAGGGCGGTCTATGGCACCATACGCATCATCGAAGACTTGGTGAAGTCGGGCAAGAGCATCCTGCTTCTGGGCAGGCCGGGTGTCGGGAAGACGACCATGCTGAGGGAAGTGGCCCGGGTGCTGGCCGACGACATGGGAAAGCGCGTCGTCATCGTCGACACTTCCAACGAGATAGCCGGTGACGGGGACATACCCCACCCTGCCATCGGGCGGGCGCGCCGGATGCAGGTCCCGACCCCCGCCTTTCAGCACGCCGTCATGATAGAGGCCGTGGAAAATCACATGCCCGAGGTGATCATAATTGACGAAATCGGGACGGAACTGGAGGCCACCGCGGCCCGAACTATAGCGGAGCGTGGCGTCCAGCTCGTTGCCACCGCCCACGGCAACAACCTGGACAACCTGATCCTGAACCCAACCCTCGCGGACCTTATCGGTGGGATACAGTCCGTGACCCTGGGCGACGACGAGGCCCGCCGGAGGGGCACGCAGAAGTCCATCCTGGAACGGAAAGCGCCCCCGACCTTCGACATCGTGGTGGAGATCCAAAGCTGGGACAAAGTGGCCGTTCACCCCGATGTGGCGGCTACCGTGGACTCGACGTTGCGCCAGAGGCCCGCATCCCCCGAGGAACGCTGGCTGGACGAGGAAGGCAGCGTCAACAGGAAGAAAGGGGCGCGGGCCCCGGCCCCCGGCCCGTCCGCCGAGCCTAGGCCCAAGATGCTGACGGGGATATCGCGCATATACTCTTTCGGGGTCAACCGCGGTCGTTTGGAGGGCGTGATCAAGAAGCTGATGCTCCCCGTGAGCCTGGTGGAAGGGTTCCGGGACGCCGACGTGGTGATAACGACGAAGACGTACTATCGCAAGAGGCCCCAGGCCCTGCGCGCCGCCGAAGCCGATGGCGTGCCCATCTTCGTGCTGCGCCGCAGTAGCGTCAGCCAGATCGAGCAGTACCTCATGTCGGTGTTCGGGCTGGAGAAGCAAGGCGACACCCTAAATGCCGCCATCAGGGAGGCGGAGGAGGCCGTCCGGATGGTGGAGACGGGGGAGGAGTCGGTGGCGCTAAGCCCCCAGAGCAGCTTCATCCGGAGGCTCCAGCACCAGACGGCGGAGCGCTCCAATCTCTCGTCTTACAGCGTGGGCACGGACCCCTGGAGGCACGTGAACATAGCGCGACCCGGTAGGCAACCGGCCAGAAGGAACCCGGCGCCCTATTAGGGGGGCCGTCATGCTATGGGACTTTTCATCTCTTTCGAAGGGGGAGAGGCCACGGGCAAGTCGCTACAAGCCCGCCTGCTTTTTCACCGCCTCCGGCGGATGGGCCACAGGTGCTTGAGCCTCAATGAGCCGGGTGGAACGCCCCTCGGCGATTTCCTGAGGCCCTTCATCAAGGGAGACACGTCCCTGACTCCGACGTCGGAACTGTTCCTGTTCTCCGCCGCCAGGGCGCAGTTGGTTTACGGCCAGATAGAGCCGGAGCTCCAGCAGGGAGCGATAGTCATAGTGGACCGCTACGTCGACTCCACCACCGCGTATCAAGGGTATGGGTACGAAGGCAGCAGGGGGAGACCCACTCTGGAACAGATACAGGCGATCAACCTCATCGCGACCAGGGATATAATGCCCGACCTAACGGTGCTGCTTGACATGGACCCCGAGGAAGCCCTGCCGCGCAGGGCGCTCCAACTGGCCCTGGACAGTGGCGAAGGGCCGCCCATTGCCTTGCCGCGCATATACGAAGAGGGACAGAGCAAATTTGAGAACAAGGGCATGGCCTTCCACAAAAAGGTGCGGGAAGGATACCTGAGACTCGCCAACAGAGAACCCGGGCGCTGGTTTGTAGTTGACGCACTCCAACCGGCTAAGACCGTCGAGGCGATCATCTGGGATAGGGTGGAAAGCGAGATTGCGAGTCTGGACACCGGGGAGCTATGGAGACTGGAAGGCTGATTTGACGAAGAGAAGAAGGTCTCGAAGGCAGGGGTCCGGGGGCCGAGCTACCAGTGCCCGCGTCGGCGTTCTCGGCCCCCCGAGGCGCTCCGACTGGGAGTTGGCGGCCTGGGCCCTGGCCGGACTTATTGTCGGGGCGGCCATCGGGGTTACCACGCTCGTCGCGTACCTGGTTATGGTCCTCGTGCTGGCGGCCATAGTCCGGATGTACCTGGAAAAGACAGAGCGAAACATCCGCCCGAGCCTCGGCATGGTACCCGTGTTCACGGGTTCGTACGGCATCGGGCTGTTCCTTCGGGCGCTGGGCGGGTGAATATCGCCCGTCGAGGCTTCCTATTTCCCGGTATGAATTCAACGGAGGTCGGCGAAGCCGACCTCCGGTCCGTATGCCTGTTTTCCTTGACGCTGGGGGCAGGGGATTGGTATATTGCTATTCCGATCACCCTTGGCGGACGGAATATCCCCCTCCGATTTGGCATTCTCATGAAGGGGTGTAAGCGCGAGTAAAAGGGAATTGCTCGGGGCGTAGGGCCGAGGCCCGGGCCCCGGATATCGAATTAGGGCACGTGCCGGAACAGTACTCCCTCGAATACACCGCCGTTCTGATCGCCGTCATTGCGGGGACCCTGATAGTGCTGTTCGGGTTTCTCGGCTCCATGCTCCT
>JAAXHX010000167.1 GCA_012270635.1 Dehalococcoidia bacterium
CCGAACACCGACATGAGGTACTGCTCGATCTGGCTGACGCTACTGCGGCGCAGCACGAAGATGGGCACGCCATCGGCTTCGGCGGCGCGCAGGGCCTGGGGTCTCTTGCGATAGTAGGTCTTCGTCGTTATCACCACGTCGGCGTCCCGGAACCCTTCCACCAGGCTCACGGGGAGCTTCAGCTTCTTGATCACGCCCTCCAAACGACCGCGGTTGACCCCGAAAGAGTATATGCGCGATATCCCCGTCAGCATCTTGGGCCTAGGCTCGGCGGACGGGCCGGGGGCCGGGGTGCGCGCCCCTTTCTTCCTGTTGACGCTGCCTTCTTCGTCCAGCCAGCGTTCCTCGGGGGATGCGGGCCTCTGGCGCAACGTCGAGTCCACGGTAGCCGCCACATCGGGGTGAACGGCCACTTTGTCCCAGCTCTGGATCTCCACCACGATGTCGAAGGTCGGGGGCGCTTTCCGTTCCAGGATGGACTTCTGCGTGCCCCTCCGGCGGGCCTCGTCGTCGCCCAGGGTCACGGACTGTATCCCGCCGATGAGGTCCGCGAGGGTCGGGTTCAAGATCAGGTTGTCCAGGTTATTCCCGTGGGCGGTGGCAACGAGCTGGACGCCCCGCTCCGCTATAGTTCGGGCCGCGGTGGCCTCCAACTCCGTCCCGATTTCGTCAATTATGATCACCTCGGGCATGTGATTTTCCACGGCCTCTATCATGACGGCGTGCTGAAAGGCGGGGGTCGGGACCTGCATCCGGCGCGCCCGCCCGATGGCGGGGTGGGGTATGTCCCCGTCACCGGCTATCTCGTTGGAAGTGTCGACGATGACGACGCGCTTTCCCATGTCGTCGGCCAGCACCCGGGCCACCTCCCTCAGCATGGTCGTCTTCCCGACACCCGGCCTGCCCAGAAGCAGGATGCTCTTGCCCGACTTCACCAGGTCTTCGATGATGCGTATGGTGCCATAGACCGCCCTGCCCACCCGGCACGTCAACCCGACGATTCTCCCCTTGCGGTTCCTGATGGCCGAGATGCGGTGCAGGGTCCTTTCGATGCCCGCCCGGTTGTCATCCCCGAAGCTGCCTATCCGCTCCGCAACGTAGTCCAGGTCTCTCTGCACTACCTCCGCATCCTGGAGGTACGCCTCGCCGTTGGGGAAGCGGGCCTCGGGCTTCCGGCCCAGGTCCAGGACCACCTCCAGCAACTCCTTCCCGTCCTGCCTGTTCCCCAGGGGCTCCTGGAGGTGGGGGGGCAGGGTGCGAAGCAGGGCCCCCAGATCGTCCGTTATCTGCTTGTCCATTCCCGTCTTACCCGCCGATGACTGCTATTCCGCTCCTATGGGGACCAGCGAAGGCCTCTTGATTCTGGCAGTGACGTTGCGAACGGCCCTGGAATAATGCTCCACCAAAGAATAGCCACGAGCCTCCAGGGTCTGCACGAGCTGCGTTTCAAACTCCGTGGCGATACAAAATAGAGTGTCCAGGTGGGCCATCCGACGCTCCACAAGATTCAGAACGTCGTCGGGGGAGAGGGAGGCCCCTGGCCTGAGCATAGCGCTAAAGTAACCCCTCTTCCCCTGCTCCCGAGCGCCTACCCACCCCTCCACCAGACCCTTGTCCAGGACCAGGAATTGGCCGGAGTTGCGGCCTTCCCAGTCCGGCCCCCGGGCCTGCTTCCAATGCTCCAGGGTCTGGCCTTCCGCCTCCCTGACGTGGAAGGGATATATGGCGTTGTAGAGCTGGAATACGCTGAACTCGTTGGCCGGCGTTACGGGTTGCATCTCGGCGTCCGGGGGATTGCTCACGGCGGTGGCGCCAGCTCCCTTGTCCCGTCGGTACAAACATTCCCGCAGGTAGAAAGTGAAGCCCGCCGCCCGGGCCCCGTCCCGGCACGGGCTGTCGTCCGCGATCCTCAGGAAGAGCCGATCCACACCCCTGCGGCCTGCGCTGAGGATCAGGCCGTTGAGCAGGTCCATAACCGAATGGCCCATTTCGGGGGCGAGGGCCAGGGAGCACACCTCCCACACGGCGGAACTCCCCAGGTCCTGGGCCAGGGCCAGCCCCTTCACCTTGAACCCCCTGGTCTGCACGCAGGTGTGTCTGCGGGGAGATAGACCGAGCAGGGGCCTGGGGGAGATCACGTCCAGCATGCTGAGTCGGGCCGGGGTCAGCTTCCTGTGGGGCTTCGCCTGGTTGGGCAGCTTTCCCATGCCGGAAAAGGCCAGCCTGATCAGATCGAAAGGGCTGAGGGTCCTTATCATAGGCCCTGAGTCTACTCTCTCCCTTCCCGTGCTGCCCCTGCCGGTCCCGTCAACGGCGCCCCATCTCGAGGAACATGTTGTGGAACCGGGCGTCATCGGTGAGCTCGGGGTGGAAGGATGTGACCAGCACGTTGCCCTGCCGGGCCGCGACGGGGGTGCCGTTCTCCAGCTGGGTGACTAGTTCGACCTCCGGCCCCATCCTCTCTATCCAGGGCGCCCTGATGAAGACCGCATGAAACGGGGGGCCTTCCAGCGCAGGCACTGGGAGGTCGGCCTCGAAGCTGTCTATCTGGGACCCGAACGCATTCCTTCTCACGTCCAGGTCAATGAGCCCCATCGGCGCCAGGACGTCCCCCAGCACGCGTCGGGCGGAAACGATCATGCCCGCACACGTACCCCAAATCGGCCTGCCGGACTCTGCGAACCGCTTCACAGGTCCGTATAGCCCGTAAATTTCCATGAGCTTGGTGATGGTGGTGCTTTCACCACCGGGGATCACGAGGCCGTCGAGCTCGTCCAACTGGTGCGGCAGCCGGACCTCGGATGTCTCGACACCCAAGTCCCTAAATATCTTGCAGTGCTCGGCGAAGTCTCCCTGGATAGCCAGGACTCCTACCTTCTCCATCAGAGAAGGGACGCCTCCGCGTGTCTACCAGCCCCTGGAGGCCAGGAGCGCCTCCGGCGGCAGGTCCTTGGCTGACAGACCCTTCATGGGCGTCCCCAGGCCCTCCGATACCCTCGCTACGATGTCGGGGTCCTGGTAGTGGGTCGTCGCTTCGACTATGGCCCTGGCCCGGGGGGCGGGGTCTTCGGACTTGAAGATGCCGGAGCCGACGAACACTCCCTCGGCGCCCAGCTGCATGACGAGAGCGGCGTCGGCTGGGGTGGCCACACCGCCGGCACAGAAGTTCACCACCGGCAGTTTGCCGTTCTCCCGGACGTCGGCGACGAGCTCCCGGGAGGCGCGCATCTCCTCCGCCGCGACCGTGAGCTCATCGTCGTCCAGTTCCTGCAGCCGCTCGATTCCCTCCACGACGGAGCGCAGGTGGTTGACGGCCTCGACGATGTCGCCGGTGCCGGCTTCACCCTTGGTCCTGATCATCGCCGCTCCCTCGTCGATGCGGCGTAGGGCCTCGCCCAGGTTACGGCACCCACATACGAAGGGGACCTGGAAGTTGTGCTTCCATACGTGGTATTTCTCATCGGCAGGGGTCAGGACTTCAGATTCGTCGATATAGTCGATCTTTATGGCCTCGAGGACCTGGGCCTCGGCGAAGTGACCGATGCGGCACTTGGCCATGACCGGAATGGTGACCGCGTCCTTGATGTCCTTAACGATGCGCGGGTCCGACATCCTGGCGACCCCGCCGTCCTTCCTGATGTCCGCCGGAACCCTTTCCAGGGCCATGACCGCAACGGCGCCTGCATCCTCGGCGATCTTCGCCTGCTCAGGCGTCACCACGTCCATGATCACGCCGCCCTT
>JAAXHX010000168.1 GCA_012270635.1 Dehalococcoidia bacterium
AACGCACCCGAGAGGAGGCCAACGATAAGGCTTCCGTAGAAGACGGGAGGGCCACCGCGCCCCCTATTATCGAGTCCGTCAGTCAATTTTCTGACGGCGGCCGAAATAGCGCAGAAAGTTGAGTCCTGCGAACCAGATCAGAATGAGAGCTATAAGACCATAGGTGTGAATGGTGGCGACTGCATAGGGCGTAGCAGAGGCTAGTCCCAGGTAAGCAAATGCCAAAAGTAACCCCACCCAACTCCATCGACCACCACACCACGAACTCCAGACCACTGCCAAGGAGGCTAAGGCTCCCGCCATACCAATGAAAGCCAGATGCAAACCCTCTGTCTGCGAATACGAGTAATGCCAGGCAGGGAGAATAAAGCAGTAGATGCCTAGTCCAGCAGAGAAAAGCAGAGTCACGACGCCCCCTGCCATCGTCAGTAAATCAGTCGTTGATTTCCTCGCGGTCACCTTCACATCTCCAGGCGGTGCCAGGTGGGCTACCCCAGCGCAGGCATTCGATGTCAAAGTCCTGCGGATACCCTCGGAATTTGGCTCTGTGCCAGTGGGCAGAATCGGGTATGAAGCCGTGATCGAAGGACCCTTCCCTCTGAATGTACACCTCATTGGGGCCGTAGGGCCACCAGGTGGCGGGAGGACAGGAGGTTATGTACCAGCCAAAGGGATATTCGATGTGGTCACACCAGGAGTCGGAATTACGCCCTCCATATACAGTCAGCGCGTTGTCAAAATACTCCATTTCGGCATGAACCCAGGTGAGGTCGATTTGGAGAAACTCGTTAAGCTCGGACTTGACCCATCCCTTGTAGTGCTTCTCCTGGGGGTCGGAGTAGGCGGTGGGACCAATGGTGACAGGGGTGATCTCGGTGACGGAGACAACGCAGTCCTCGTCGGTTGAGACAGTTACGCCACTGATGCCAGCCGACCCTTCAATCGTGATGGTCATGAGCGGAGTATTGCAGGCCAGGGGGCACATCGGAGTCTCCCGGAGCGTCGGATGCGCCGCCGGGCGGGGCGTAGATGACCTGGCCCAGGCGGACGGGCTTTTCCACACCACCTACGATCAAGCTGACACCGTCCATACCGGGCCTCTCGGTCGGTGGCTCGGCGTACACCACACCCCCAATCGCAAGTGCGACAAACATCGCTAGTAGTATTAGGATTAGCTTAGCCGATCTGTTCATAATGGACCTCCTTAGCGTTTCGGCTCGGAGTCCTTAGAACCTCTCGGTTATCGGTCTGGGACATGGTGACCCCATATTCAGGATAACTCTCTTCCTGGCAATCGCCAAACGCCATTGATCAAGAATGGAGATAAGAGAAGGCAACATGCCGGACAACGCGCTCGCACGGTTCGTGCCATTGCCGTGTCGCACGTATATAATAAAGTCCCGGAACACCGGCAGATGTGGGAATGCTCAGGGAGTTCATTGGCATGTCGGGACATTCCAAATGGTCGACCATCAAGAGGCAGAAGGGCGCCAACGACGCCCGACGCGGCCAGCTGTTCACCAAGCTGGGCCGAGAGATTTCCGTCGCCGTCCGCCGGGGCGGCCCCGACCCCGACTCCAACTTCAACCTGAGGCTCGCCGTCCAGAGGGCCCGGGACAACAATATGCCCATGGACAACATAGAGCGGGCCATCAAGAGGGCCTCGGGGGACGGGGGCAACGCCGACGACCTGCTGGAAGTGACCTATGAAGGCTACGGGCCCGGCGGCGCCGCCCTGATGCTCCAGGCCCTGACCGACAACAAGAACCGCACCGTCGCCGAGGTCCGAAGCACCCTCACCCGCAACGGCGGCAACCTGGGAGAGACCGGCTCCGTAGCATGGAACTTCGACTCCAAGGGCGTTATCATGATCGCTCCGGGGTCGGAGGACGCAGAGGAGCTTGCCCTCGCGGCCATCGACGCCGGGGCCGAGGACGTGAAGATCGAGGACTCGGCGCTGGAGGTCTACACTAGGCCCGACAGCCTGGAGTCGGTCCGCAGGGAACTGGAGGGTCAGAACGTCTCCATCGACTCGGCGGAGCTCTCCATGATCCCCAAGAACGTGATCGAGCTGGACGAAAAGGGCGCCCTGCAGACCCTGCGCCTCATGGACAAGCTCGAGTCCCTTGACGACATCCAGCGGGTCTTCAGCAACGCTGACTTCCCCCCCGAGGCCCTGCAAAGCTACGGAGAAGAGAACTGACGGGCACGGGAACGAGCGAGGTGTCCATCTGAGGGTGTTGGGCGTCGATCCGGGCACGCTTAACATGGGCTACGGCGTCCTGGAATACGGCGACGCCGGCCCGAGCCTTGTCTGCTGCGGCGTACTGAAAGCCCCCTCCTCCCGGCCCATCGAAGAGCGCCTTCATAAGCTGTATGCGGGCCTCCGGGAGCTCATCCTGCGCTATTCGCCGGAAGAGGTGGCCGTAGAGGAGCCCTTCGTACACAAGAGCGCGCGTTCGGCCATACTCATCGGACAGGCCAACGCGGTCGCACTGCTGGCGGCGGCCGGCGCAGAAGCGGGCATATTTCACTACAGCCCCCGGCAGGTGAAGCTGGCCGTCACGGGACACGGGGGCAGCGACAAGGAGCAGGTGCGCGAGATGGTCAGGCTCCAGCTGGACCTGGGCGCCTCCCCCGACTCCCTGGACGCCTCCGACGCCGTGGCCGTGGCCCTGTGCCATATCCAGGAAAGCGCCCGAGACCGCATGTTGGCCCAGAGCGCCCAGGGATGAGCTTGTGATCACCGGCTTGAGGGGCGCCCTGGAAGCGGTATCTGACGACATCCTGACCATCGACATCGGGCCGTTGAGCCTGGAGGTGTACGCCCCGACCTCGACCATCGCGGCGGTGGGGCCCGTCGGCGGGTCCGTTCGCCTGCATACATACCTCTACCTCCGGGAAGAGGTATTGTCCCTATACGGGTTTGGCTCCGTGGAGGAGAGGGACCTGTTCATCATGCTCATCGGGGTGTCGGGAGTGGGGCCGAGGCTCGCGCTGGGCATATTGTCGGCCATGTCGCCGCGGGAGCTGGCCGGGGCCATAGGAGCAGAGGACACCGCCGCCCTAACCCTGGTCAACGGGTTGGGTAAGAAGACGGCGGGTCGGCTGATACTGGAGCTCAAGGGGAAGCTGGAACGGGAATGGGGCGAGGCAGCCGTCTCCCCCAGCCCCGACCTCGACGAGGTAGTGGCGGCCCTGTCGGCCCTCGGCTACCCGCCCTCCGAGGCCCGGGCCGCCCTGTCCAGGGTGAACATAGAGCCCGGTGCGCCCCTGGAGGAGAAGGTCCGGCAAGTGCTCCAGGGGCTGGGAGCGAGATAGGACCTCTGCCCCGATGAACAGGAAGCTGCCAAGGCCGTTCGAGTTCCCGTGGGGTCGGGGGGAGGTGGTGGAAGAGGTCAGCGTAATTCGTCCCCAGTGGGAGCCGACCCTGCAGCTGCTCAGGTACGACGAGGGCGAGGAGACGCTACGGTTCTGCTACTACCACGGGGCCAGATTCGGCCGAGGCCCGATGATGGCCTCGGTGGAAGACTTGAAGGAGCTCAAAGCCCAGGCCCGCACCCGTGCACCTGCAATCTTTGCGCTCCTGGAAGAGCTGGCAAGGGCCTGACAACCTGCCGAAACGGGGTGTGCCGAGGTGCAAAGTCCTTTTGCCGGGTGTATGAGGGACACCCTCATACACATTGTCTTTTCCTCTTGGGACGTAGGGTTCTGGGAGATTGCGTGTGCAGGCGCTAGGGGGTTACACAGGGGGATAGAAAGAGGCCCGGGATAGTTCCCGGGCCTCTTCTGTGAAACCAAAACTATTGCGGGCCGTCCCTAGCCTTGTAATCCCGGTGATCAAAACCGGAGGAGCTTTCGTATTGAGGGAGCTGGGTCGCTAGGGCTTGGAGACGGCCTTCCGGTGCCCCGCCGGAGACGCTCCCAACTTCATGCCGCCCATGCCCGAGTCTCCGGAGGGGCCGCTATAATCGATTTCGAGACGGCTAATCAGGAGATGAAGCCTTTTCACTCGCCTCTCCTTTCTCGGGAGTTAACCCGTAGTCCCTAGGGTATTGAGCATTGTAAAGCCTCCAAAAAGTTATGTCAACATTGCGTCCCAATTCACAAAGTCTTCGCCTGAACTATCAGATCGAGGCTCGTGAGGGGGGACACAGCCTGTGTACCCCGCTCATGCTTCGACAAGCTCAGCACGAGTGGTCCCTTATCCCTGGAGAAGTCCTTTCTTTTAGAGCGACAGCAGTGTAAGGCGTCTAGGGACGGCAGTGATGTTTTCGGCGCTGTCAATCACTGCTTCATTCCGTTACGCAGGTCTTCAAGGATCTCCCCGACCTCCGACCCCAACAAGAATGTAGTGCTGCCGCCAAATTCGGCGGCAGTTTGGAGAATGCCGATGAGATCGCCATACTTGTTGAACACACCGGTGCCACTCATTCCATAAGTTGCCGGGAGATCAGCCTGCCCCGTATCATAATCTCCAGGCACGATGTTCCAGATGACGCCGATGCGTCCGAAAACTGCAATTGGCGTCGTCTCCGAAATGTCGGAGACAAAGCCGATGGCAACCACTTCAGACCCCAAATTCCATCTATCGTAATAGTTGCCGTCGCCATCAGGCCCCCAACTCTCCGTGGTCACGGGCACTTTAACTCCCTCCGACGACTCGTCGAATGTCAACAGTGCCAAGTCGCGCCCGGAATCGTACCCGCGCACTGTCCCAAACTTAAGTCCTACTCCCTCAATGGCAAGTGAGATGTTACTTTCTTGGCCCACAACATGATGAGCGGTGAGAACCTCGCCATCGGAGATATGTACGCCGGAGCCGATGAAGCCGTGAGGGCCAAAGATCGCAACGATTGCATCCCGTTTCTGGTACATCCAGTCCGAGAAGTCTATCGCCGTCGTTAAATTCGCGCTTTGTCCCTGGCCCCCCTGCGCCCCCCGTGGCCCTGCGGGACCTTGTGGTCCCTGAAGTCCTTGCGGGCCCCGCGATCCTGCCGGCCCCTGGGGTCCTTGGGAACCACGAGCCCCTTGAAGGCCAATTTGTCCAGGCTCACCTTGAGGGCCTTGCTCCCCTTGGAGTCCCTGCTCACCCTGGGGGCCTTGCATCCCCGGCTCGCCCTGAGGGCCTGCGGGCCCTACACAAGCTGCGATAACGAATACGAACAGAACAATCAGTGAAACAGTGGTAAGTAGGCGCATGGAACCCCCCTGCGGCATAGGATAGGACTCTGTTGCCACACAGCATCCGGGCCTACTTGCACCGGCAGGGGGGCACGAGGCCCCTTCCTATGCCGAAAGTGCATAGAGACCCGAAGCTGTGTGGCGGAGGGAGCATATGATATCCGCGAAGGATTGTCTAGGAACGGGAGGTGATGGAAAGACCTCCCCGCTCATACTTTCCTTCGACAGACTCAGGATAAACTAGGGGCTCAGCACGAGCGGCCCTTGGATTCCCGATCTGGGTCGGGAATGACGGACGGGATAGGATGGATTCCGGCTCGGGGGCCGGAATGCCGGAAGGGGCCGTCTTTTTGGCCCGCGGCCCTTGGGGTCGGTATAATGATTTGGTTATGGTGAGCGGAAGGAAGACCGCCAGGGTGAGCGGCGTGGCGCTGGCCGGCGGGATGAGCAGGCGGCTCGGGAGGAACAAGGCCGTCGAGCAGGTCGGCGGCGAGTCCCTGATCGAGCGGGTGGTCGGGAAGCTGTCCCAGGTAAGCTCGGAGACGATAGTGGTCGTGGCGGAGGAATCGAGGGCCGAGGCCCTGGACCTCCCCCCCTGGGTCAGGACCGCCGCCGACATCTACCCCGGCAGCGGCTCCCTGGGCGGCATATTCACCGGCCTCTCGGCCGCCCAGGGAGACTACGGCGTCGTCGTCGCCTGCGACATGCCCTTCCTCAATACCGACCTGCTCCGCTTCATGGTGGACATCGCCTCCGACTATGACGTCGTGGTCCCGAAGCTCAACGGCAGGCCCGAGCCCCTTCACGCAATCTACTCCAAGAGCTGCCTCGACCCCATAGAGCGGCGGCTGGAGCGCAAGGACTTGAAGATTGCCCTGCTATTCGAAGAAGTGAAGGTCGCTTACATCGAAGAGGAAGACATCGACAGCCTGGACCCGACCCACCTCAGCTTCTTCAACGTCAATACCCAGGAAGACCTGGAAGCGGCCCTCGCCCTTGAAGCCCAGGCCGCGCGGGGCGGCAACTAGGGCTCCAGGGGCCCCTCCCCACGAAAGCAACCGGAATGCCAGCCTACCAGGGCCGTGTCATGGCCATCGACCTCGCTAGCGGGAAGTCGAGGTTGGAGCCGCTGTCGGTGGAAGAGCAGGTCTCCTTCATCGGTGGTGCGGGGTTGGGGGCCTGGCTCCTCTACAGGCACTGTCCGCCCGGAATCGACCCCCTCTCTCCCGAGGCGCCGTTGGTCTTCGCCCGGGGTCCGTTCCTCGGGGCGGGAGTCCCGGGCTCGGCGAAGATGGCCGTGGCCTGCAAGTCGCCGCTCACGGGTTTCGTGGGGGACTCCCTGTCCTCGGGGCCCGTGGCGGAGGAGCTGTCCCGAATGCCCTTCGACGCCCTTATCATAAAGGGCAGGGCATCGGGGTTCGCGGTGCTGTATATCGAAGATGATTCGGTAAGACTAGTGGATGTCGGGCCGCTGGCGGGACTGTCCGCGCAGGAAACCGCCGTGAAAGTCCGATCGATCCTCAAAGCTCCCGACGCGAAGGTCGCTGCCATCGGCCCGGCCGGCGAGGCCCTGGTCAGGTTTGCCTGTATCAGCAATGGAGGTCGGCAGGCGGGCAGGACGGGTGCGGGTGCGGTTATGGGCGCCAAGAACCTCAAGGCCGTCGCCTTTAAGGGGTCCGTGACCCAACCCCTGCCCGCCCCCGAGCTCCCCGAGCTTATCGCAAGGCTCGGGGAGGCGATGCAGTCGAAGGCGACGGCCAAGTATCGGGGCCCGGGCACCGTGGCAAACCTGGTGACGCTCAACGCTGCCGGCGCGCTCCCGGCCTACAACTTCCGGCAATACGCCTTCGACGGGGCGGAGAGCTTAAGCGTTGAAAGCCTGGAGAAGAGGCGGAGCCGGGGGTCGGGGGGCGAGATGTCCCGGGAGTGGGAGCACGCCTACTCGGCGAAGGGGAGCAGGACAAGGACCCGGCTGGAATACGAGAGCCTGTTCGCGTTTGGGCCAATGTGCGGGGTAAGCGACCCGGACGTCGTGATCCGGGCCTCCGGCCTGTGCGACCGGCTGGGGGTCGACACCATAAGCGCCGGCGGGACCATGGCCTGGGCTATGGAGTCCTTCGAGCGGGGCCTCCTCGCCCGCGCCGACACCGGCGGCCTGGACCTGTGCTTCGGCAACGGCCCTGCCCTTCTCGCCGCCATCGAGCAACTGGGTCGGGGGGAGGGTGTGGGTGGTCTGCTGGCCGAAGGCAGCCGTATGGCCGCGGCCCGCACGGGGGGAGGCTCCGAGGCCTGGGCCATGCACGTCAAGGGACTGGAGATGCCCGGCTATCACCCCGGCCGCCTGAGACACCTGGCCCTCGCCCTGGCGGTAAGCCCCCGGGGCGCGTGCCACAACCGGGCCTCGGCCTACGATTTCGACCTGAGCGACGACGATGCCCGCCGGGCCGACGCCCCGCAGATAGGCCGGACCGTCGCGGAAGCCGAGGACCTCGCCGCCGTTCTCGACTCGCTGGTCTTGTCCAAGTTCGTGCGCCGGGCGTTGCGCGATTTCTTCCCCGAAGCCACCCACGTCTATCGCCTGGCCACGGGCCACGACGTAGGCGCCGACGACTTGAGGGCCGCGGGGGGGCGTATAAACCTGGTGCGAAAGGCCTTCAACATACGGGAGGGCTGGAGTCGGGAAGACGACGTTCTGCCGCCCCGCGTCTTCGAGGGTGGAGAGGTCACCGAGTCCGGCCTGGAAGAGATGATCAGGGCCTATTACGGAGCGCGAAGCTGGGATAGCGACGGGCTGCCGACGCGGGACTCGCTCCGCAAGCTCGGCATCGGCATCCCAAGCGAAACACCTGTATAATCAGCGCCGTTCCCCAATGGGGAGGTGCGTTGGACAGGGACCGGATAAAAGAGATACTGGGCCTCTTCCCCCGACACAGGACCCACCTGCTGCCAGCCCTGCGCGCTGTCCAGGAAGAGCTGCACTGGGTGCCGACCTGGGCCATGGAAGAGGTCGGGGCCTACCTCCGGGTCCCGAAGAGCGAGGTGCACGGCGTCGCCTCTTCCTTCCCGGAGCTCCGTCTGAAGGAGCCGGGCCGTCACGTGCTTAGGGTGTGCATGGGTCTGGCCTGCTACCTGCAGGGCGGGACCCGAGTCCTGGAGGCCGTGGCTGAAGAGCTGGGGGTTGGTGTGGGGGAGACGACCGACGACGGCGCCCTGACCCTGGAGGAGGCCCCTTGCCTGTTCGTCTGCGCCATGGCCCCGGCAATGGAGCTGGGCGGCGGGCCCTTCGGCAAACTGACACCCGAGGACGCAATAATACGCCTCCAGGCCATCCCCCGAAACGTCCCGTTGCAGAGATGAATTACCCAGAGCTCAAGTCGAGAGCCGAACGAGAGGCCCGGACCCGTTTCCCGAGGGCCCTGGTCCAACTGGGCGGCTGCACCCGCACCGTCGGGGCAGGTGCCGTGTTCTCCCTCCTGCAATCGACGGTGGCCAAGAAGGGACTGATGACTCCCGTGCTGGTGGCGGGATGCGACGGTGCATGCCACGAGGCCCCGGTGGTCATGGTGGAGATGGCCGAGGGCCTCGCCTTCCGGCTGACCAACGTCGGGCCTGCGGACGTGAACGAAATCCTGGGCTTCTGGCTCGCGGGCCAGGCCGACGCTTCATCAACCTGGAAGGGCAGACCCGCTCTGTGGCCGCCTCCCGACGACCTGCCCGGCTTCTGGAAGGGCCAGGAACGTCGGGTCATGGAGGCCGTCGGCGCCATCGACCCCGGGAGCATCGACGACTACGTGGCGCGAGGCGGCTATGCCACCCTGGACGACGTCCTCCGCTCCATGACCCCCGAGCAGGTCGTCGATGAGGTGTCCAGGGCCGACCTTCGGGGGAGGGGTGGGGCCTACTTCCCGGCGGGCCGCAAGTGGCAGGGAGCGCGGGCCGCGGGGCCCGGGCCCCGGTACCTGATAGTCAACGCCGAGGAGGGCGAGCCGGGCATCTACAAGGACCGCCACGTCATGGAGGGCAACCCCTTCCTCCTTCTGGAAGGGTTGGCCATAGCCGCCTACGCCATAGGCGCGGCCAGGACCTATTTGTACATCAACGGCGAGGCCAACGCCGCCGCGGGAAGGGTTGAGGATGCCCTGGACCAGGCCCGAGACCTGGCCCTGGCCGGAGACGGCGTGCTGGGCAGCGATTTCACTCTGGACGTCGAGGTGCGGCGGGGTGGCGGAGGGTACGTGCTCGGGGAAGAGAGTGCGCTGATGAACAGCATCGAGGGGCAGCGCAACGTGCCCCGCACCAAGCCTCCCTTCCCGGTGGAGTCGGGACTGTGGGGTCGGCCCACGGTGATAAACAACGTGGAGACCCTCTGCAACCTGCCGATGCTGCTGGCCAACGTGGGCGCCGACCCCTCGCCCGGGACCAAGCTGATATCCCTGAGCGGTCGGGTCCGAAGGCCGGGCCTGGTGGAAGCGCCGATGGGGATCACAGTCCGGGAGATCGTGTTCGACATCGGGGGTGGACCGCCGGACGGCTGCGAGGTCATAGGTGTGGTGGCGGGTGGACCGTCGGGTGGACTACTCAATGAGTCGATGCTGGATGTGGTCATCGGCCCAGGAATGCTGGACCCCGAGGGAGCGGTCCTGGGGTCGGGGGGGATCACGGTGCTGGACAACAGCGTGTCACCGGTGGAGGTGGTGAGGCGGCTGGCGGCGTACAATGCCGCGGAGTCGTGCTCAAAGTGCACGCCCTGCCGGGAGGGAACGAAGCGGATGCTGGACCTGCTGGGCGCGGTGCAGAGGGGCGAGGAAGGGCCGACGGGGCTGGAGAAGCTGGCCTACCTGAACGACGTGGTCGGATTCGGGTCTCTATGCGGGCTCGGGCAGATGGCCCCGGGCCCCGTGCGGTCGGGGCTGGCGCATTTCAAAGAGGCATTTGATGAGGCTGTAGGCCGTTAAAGTAGACGCTTTTCCAGTTGCCGCTCGACCCTTCGACAGGCTCAGAATGAGCGTCGTGAGGGATGCGAGAGGGGTGATAGAGAAAAGGGGTTGCGGGGCCGCTCGTGCTGAGCTTGTCGAAGTATGAGCGGGGTGGTAGGGAAGGATTGAATAAACTACCAGGCATGCTAGTCGTCCGCTCGACCCTTCGACTCTGCTCAGGGTGAGCGAGTGAGTGAGGATTGGTAGTGGAGAATGCTAGAATACGCGTAGGTGCAGCCTCGAGGCGGAATATGGGTAGCGCAGTGGCAATCAACCTCACAATAGACGGAATGCCCGTCGAGGCCCGGGAGGGAAGCTCCATCCTGGAGGCGATCAACGCCGCCGGTGTGTACGTGCCCCAGCTGTGCAAGGACCCGGCCATGCCCGCTATCGGCGCGTGCCGGACCTGCCTGGTGCAGGTCGAGGGTCGGCGCGGGTTCCCGGCCTCCTGCCACACCCCCGTCTCCGAGGGCATGGTCGTCCACACCAACAGCCCCGAGGTCCGGCGCATCCGCCAGGGCGTCCTCGATTTGACCCTCGGTATGCTCCCCACCGAGACCCCCGGCCAACCCCTGGCCGAGCACAAGGAGCTGAAGACCGCGTCCCGGTTCCACGACATCGCTTCCCTCGGCTACCAGCCCCGCACCCGGGACCACACCGACGCCAGCAACCCCTTCTTCTCGGTGGAGATGGACGACTGCATCCTTTGCGGCCGCTGTGTTGAGGCCTGCCAGAGCCTGCAGGAGATCGGGGCCATTGCCATCCTGGGTCGGGGGCAGGACGCGTTCATCGGCGCTTACGGCGACCAACCCATCGCCGAGTCGATCTGCACTTCCTGCGGCTCGTGCGTGGCCGCCTGCCCGACCGGGGCAATCGAGCCGAAGCTGGACCCGGCCAACGCGGTGAAGCAGACTTCCACCGTTTGCCCCTACTGCGGGGTCGGGTGTGGGATCGTCCTGAACACCGACGCCAACGACAAAGTCCTGTGGGTCGACGACGACCCAGACAACCAGTCGAGCCTGGGCAAGCTGTGTGTCAAGGGCCGGTTCGGCGTTACCTTCGTCAACCACGGTGACCGGCTGACCACACCCCTCATACGCAGGAACGGCAAGCTTACGCGCGCGTCCTGGGACGAAGCCCTGGACTTGACGGCGGACAAGCTGGTCGAGCATCGGGGGGCGGTCGCAGCCCTCGCCTCCGCCAAGGCAACCAACGAGGACGGCTACGTCCTGCAGAAGTTCATGCGCAGGGCCATGGGCACCAACAACATAGACCACTGCACTCGCCTCTGCCACTCGCCCTCGGTGGAGGCGATGCTTCGGTCCCTCGGGAGTGGGGCGACCAGCAACTCCTACCTGGACTACGAAAAGGCCGGGTGCCTGATCATCGCCGGCTGCGATCCCAGCTCCAATCACCCCGTAGCGGCGACCCGCTTCCGCAAGGCCGTCGACCTTTACGGGGCGAAGCTCATCGTCATAAACCCGAAGAGGATCGAGCTCTGCGACTACGCCCACCTGTGGCTCCGAGAGCGGCCGGGCACCGACGTCGCCCTTTTCAACGGCATGGCCAAGGTGATACTGGACGAAGGTCTCTGGGACCAGGATTTCGTCAATGCCAGGACCGAGGGTTTCGAAGAGTGGAGGGCCTCCCTGGACAAGTACACGCCCGACTTCGTGGAGTCGATAACCGGCGTGCCCAGGGAGCAGATGATAGAGGCGGCGCGGCTCTATGCCCGGCCCCCCTTCAGCGGCTCGTGCTTCGTTTGGGGCATGGGGCTCACCCAGCACACCAACGGCACTGCCAACTGCCATGCCGTGCTGAACCTGGCCCTGGTGTCGGGGCAGATGGGCAAACCGGGCAACGGGATATCGCCCTTGCGGGGCCAGAACAACGTCCAGGGCTGCGG
>JAAXHX010000169.1:0-1363 GCA_012270635.1 Dehalococcoidia bacterium
CCTGAAGGCGGGGAAGAGTCGGTGAGATTGCGGAAGGAGAATAGGGTGGCTGGGGTTGGGGCACCGAACAGGGTACGAGACGGAGCGCATCATGCCCCCGCCTCGCTGGATTCATCGCCTGAACGTTCGTCAGGCGAATCTTCCTGGTGCGGCTCGGCCTGCCCGTCCTGAGTGGCGTACTTGATCATCAGAGACATGAGACGGCGCAGCCGGTCCTCGGCGTCGGGGCCGGGCTTGGAGAAGACCCTGATGACGCCGATCTCCGAGGCGTCCTTGCGGGGCCTTCGTCGTCCGTTCTGTCCGTTCCTGTCTTTCATATCTGTCCGTCTATCGGTCTATTCACAGGCGCAGGTGTACCCTGCGCTCACCCCATCGGCTTTTCGGAAGCAGCCGCCGTGTCGTACCTGCCTCTCTATCGGTCATACTCCCTTCTCGCCTCGGTGCGAGCGTTCTCCAAAGGTTGGAGCCGTCCTCTGCGGGGTCTAGCGGCCCCGCGTCCTATTCAGCCCGGATTCCGTCCGTCGGCCCGTGAACGGTCGCGTCCCCGACTCTCATGGCGGGGAGCAGATGCCCCAGTCCCAGGTCTCTGGCCAGGTCATGTAGGGCCAGGAGATAGCGGTAGCTGGGCCTGCTGATTCCCTTTCGCCACCTGTGCAGCGTCGTGGTGGTCGTTCCAAGCAGCCAGGCGATCTCGTCCCAGGTCATCTTGGAAGCCTTCTTGAATCGCACCAGGGCCTGGGGGAAGTCATCCGGTAGGGCGTTTCGGCGGACGCTCCTGTGATGTGTCCGCCCGCATGGCATGACGCTAGGCCCACCGGATGGACGCCAAGTAGCCATCTCCCATGAGGATGTCCAGCCCGCCGGGTATGAGGGCGGCGATCTTGACTAGGGCGTAGAACCCTCCGCTGTCCGGCTTGACGGGCTTGTTACCGTCCTTCTTGGGCCTGCGCCAGCGGTGCACGCGCTTCTTATCGATGCCGATGGCGTCGGCGAAGGCGTTCCAGGTGAGGCCGCTGGCCTCCTTGAGCAGTTCGAGCCGCTCCGGGAAGTCCCCGGGCAGCACGCCGCTCTGGTAGGGCGCGATGTGCCCTGCGACCTTGATGCCGATCTCGTCCGGGTTGCCGCGCCGGATGTCGTTACGATCTTCCATCTTCGTGTTCCTCCTCGTCGTCGAGCCTGAAGAGCTCGCTGAAGTTCTCGACTCCGAGGGCCTTGAGCATCCGTTGCCGGATGCGGCCGGAGGGTGCG
Source organism: Dehalococcoidia bacterium (assembly GCA_012270635.1). Next base: position 1,249 of record JAAXHX010000169.1, read on the forward strand.
CGGCCTCCTGTGATCAGCTTGGACATGTAGCCGGAGCTGATGCCTATCTCCTGGGCGAGCCAGTTCTGGGAGCGGTTCAGCAGCGCCAACCGCTTCCAGAGGGACCGGGCGTCGA
>JAAXHX010000169.1:1404-2120 GCA_012270635.1 Dehalococcoidia bacterium
GCTCCACTCCCGTCCCGTGCCGGGGGATCATCGGTTCAGCAGGACGTGGGCTGGCTCCCAGTCGTGGGGAGTCCTCCACGCCCTTCCCAGCGGCCCCAGGGATGCGATGTTTCCTATGTGGGAGACCCACAGGGGCACCGTCACCCCGGTTGCTTTCATTTCGCGCTGCGCCACTCTGAGAAAGTTGGCGGCGGCGACGTCCTCGTCGAAGACGATGAGGACTGCGGGCCTCGCGCCGTGATCGTCGATGGGGCCGTGGGATGAGTAGTAGCGCAGATAGGGCGCGAGGCGCATCGCCATGGTGGATGGGCGCACGGCGCGTCTCTCCCACTCCAGGAAGAAGGCCCACGTCGCGGGGCCTCTTCGGAGAATGCCGAAGGCGTCGGGGTTGACGGATCGGTTCCGGCCCTCGTGCCTGAAATGTCTCGACGCCCGGTGGGGCGGGTCGATCTGGACGACCTCCCAGCCCAGGGCGTGGGCCTGCCTCGCCAGCGATGCAATGAAGGCGTGAACGGCGTCGGTGTGCTCGATGTTCCTGAGCAGTTGACGGCTTCTGCCGCCGGACACGTTCCGCCATGTGTAAGGAGTGTCGGCGTCAACTGGCATGACGCTCCACCGCCTCCTCAAAACGGCGACGGAGGTCCGGTCCCGCCTGGCCAACAGCGCCAACCCCCGGTCGGTAAGTGCAAGCCGTCCGCTCCCGTCGATAGGCCGGG
>JAAXHX010000170.1 GCA_012270635.1 Dehalococcoidia bacterium
CGCACCCCGCCCGTGTTCCGCCCCGAGGCCTCTCCCGCCGTCTCTCCTTTTTCCACCACCGTGACCTTCTTGCCCCGCTTTGCCAGGTGGTAGGCCGCGGCGCAGCCCGTTATCCCCCCACCGATGATCACCACGTCCGCCTCCCTGCTCTTCATCATGCGCCGGCCTCCTCCACCTTCCGTTCCAGGTCTGCGACCCGCTGCTTCAACTCTCGCTCCCGCTGCCATCCTTCGGTCGCGTCCCTCATTATGGCGGCCACGCCGCCAACTTTTCCGGCATCGGTCTTGATGAGGGAGACGGTAAACTCCAGGGATATCCTGCTGCCGTCCCGCCGGGTCCCGGGCACCGAGAGCAAGCGGTCTCCGTAGTGGGTCTCCCCGGTCTCCATAACTCTGCGATAGCCTTCCCAGTGCCTTTTCCTGAACCTCTCCGGCACTATCAGGTCGAGGGTCGAGCCCAGGGCTTCGGACTCCGCGTATCCGAAAATCCGCTCCGCTCCCCCGTTCCACAGCCTGATCTTCCCCTCTTCGTCGGCGAAGATGATGGCATCGCTCGAATTTTCGAAAATCTGCTTTAATATGTGAAGAGCGTCCCGTGTACCGTTCAAGGTTACCCTTACGTGAAGAAGCCTATCGGGGTTAATGCGCCCGATGTTCGCCCGATTCCCAGCGCTTGTCAAACCCGGTACTGCCTGCCTCCCAGCCCGGTGAAGGAGCCCCGAGATGGCCGACGATTTCCGTTTCTGTCCCATGTGCCGCACGAGGCTTGAGCCGAAGATGCGGGGCGGCAGGTCCCGGCCTCAATGTCGGGAATGCGGCTTCGTGCAGTACCGAAATCCCGTTGTGGGCGTCGCCGTGATCTGCCGAAGAGGGCAACGGATAATCATGGGTCGGAGGGCCGCACGGCAGCGTGGAGGAGGCCAATGGTGCATTCCTTGCGGCTACGTCGAGTGGGGTGAAGACATAAGGGAGGCCGCGAAGCGGGAGATGAAAGAGGAGACGGGCCTGGACGTGGAGGTCGGGCCCGTCTACGATGTGCACTCCAACTTCCACGACCCCGAGTCCCTGACCGTAGGACTCTGGTTCATAGGTGAAATCGTCGGAGGTGAGATACACGCCGCCGACGATCTGGACACGGTAGGTTTCTTCCCGTTGGACCACACCCCCGAACCCCTGGCCTTCCCCACCGACAGGCTTGTCCTTGAAAGGCTCCTCCGAGAGGGCTTCCCCAACGGGTCTTAGGTCGGACGTTGGAATTTCCCTAGCCCGTAACCCCCAGCTCCGACTCCAGTTCCGTCAACGATCGGTCTATCGCATCCAATATATCGTCCACCTGCTCCTTGGTGGTCACCAGGGGTGGGGCGATGAACATGGGAAGGCCGCGGTTGAGGTTTTGAGGGCGTCTCGGGCCCCACAGGCTGGAGTAAAGGGCCAGCCCGTTCTTGAGGGCTATGGACTGGAACACCTCCTCGGCGTTCACCTCGGGCGGGAAGAACTCCAGGGTCTCCTTGTTGCTGACCAACTCGGGCACCAGGAGCATTCCCTGACCCCGGAGATCGGCTATGGTCGGGTGGTCCAGCAGGGCCTTGGCCTTTTC
>JAAXHX010000171.1 GCA_012270635.1 Dehalococcoidia bacterium
TCCCAGCATCTCGAGCATGGCGGGGACGTGCGTGTAGCGGTTGCGTCCCTGTATGCCGTACGCCATGTTGAAGACCATGCCCGGCCTCTCGCCCGCCACGACGTGCGGCATAAAGTCCTTCATCTCGTCTATGAAGCTCATCCCGCCCTCGATGATCTTGACGGTATGCCCCCCCATCTCCAGCGCCTTTGCAACCTTCTCGACCGTCTTGTATGAGTAGTGCTCCAGCGTGGCCATCCCGAAGACGTTTATCACGTCCTGGTCACTTATGCTCTTCTTGTTGTATACGATGGCAACCTTCAACGGCCTTTCTTGTAAAAAACCATACTTGAATGATCCTATCTTCGGGAGCAAGCTCCCGGGGCGGCATCGTGCGGTGCGGGCTGCCCTGCGCGCGGCGTCGTGCGGTGGGGGGAGGGGGGGAAGAAGAGACAACCACCCAAGAAGCGACCCAAACTTAATCAATTAAATAATCAAATCCGGAGGCAGTACCATGGACACTCCCCCCAACGCACACGTCCCGAAGGAGTCGTGGCCGGGTTGGATATGGTACGCGATCGAGTTCGGGATAGTACTGGCGGCTTCCATGCTGGTGTCAAGGGAGATCACGGACTCGATTGAGGGGCTGACTCCAGAACAGCAGAACTACCTGTTTATGGGGATCGTGGGTCTGATATTCCTGGCCTGGTATATAGGCATAAGAGGACTCATACTCCGGAAGAAGATTCTGAGGAACACCTACAGATGACGGCGTAGTAGTAGTGACATCATTCTACGGTCGTCACTGTTGCCGAATCAGGGGTTGGCCGCCGCCACCGTTGCCACCGCCACCGTTGCCACCGCCACCGTTGCCACCCACCGTCAAATATTCGGTCTTGTCCTCGATCCCGGCCCTCCCAAAGGCGCGCCTCCTGTTCATGCAGGACTCGCATTCACCGCACTGGAGCCTCCCGCTGGCGTAACAGCTCCACGTCCTGTATATCATATCCCCCAGCGCGTCCGCCCCCCGCCTCAGTAGGTCCTCCTTTGTGAGCCCGGCGCGATACGGTGACCACACCTCTATCCCATTGCGCAGGCCCGACCTTATGCCGTCCGACTCGCCCTCGTTGAGCGCGGCCTCCAGCTTCTCGGCAAACGACGGCCTGCAGTCGGGGTAGTGCTCGTCACCGGTGTGGGCCCCGTACGCAACGCGGGTTGCCCCGACCGAGAATGCCCAGGCGGTGGCGATTGAGAGGAAGACGGCATTTCTGATCGGCACCACTATCGAGTAGTCAAACGAGCCGGGCAGCTTCTTCCCCCCTTCCTCCCCTGCCGTCAGGACGTTCGTATCCCCGTACAACCGCTTCATAAAACCGATGTCCACCGTTACGTGCCGCTTCAGTTGCAGTCTCCTTGCCAGCGATCTGGCAACGGTCACCTCGCGGTCCGCCCTCTGGCCGTACGAGAAGGTGATGCCGTACACCTCGTCGTACTCGGCCTTCTGCATGGCGGCGGTGCAGGCCGAGTCTACTCCGCCACTGAACACGACGACGACGGCCCTCCGGGGCCGGCCTCTTTTACTGTCTTTTCCTCCCATTCATGCGTCACCCCGCCGCCGCCCTCCCCCCTCCTACGGGCACCGCCCTTGCGCCGCCGGCAGGCTTGCATATTACGATCCTGCATTCCGTGCCCGCCGCCCTG